>CALCBO010000262.1 GCA_937897245.1 uncultured Caryophanales bacterium
TGAAGCGGCTCTTGATAACATTGATAAAATGCCGCAGTCTACTTTCGATGAGATTGTCGAGAAGTATGTAGAAATGAATATCGCCCACCCTTTCAGAGAAGGAAATGGGCGCAGCACTCGTATTTGGCTCGACCTTATTTTCAAAACCGAGCTTCATAAAGTCGTTGACTGGAGTAAGGTGGATAAAGAGGATTATCTGCTTGCTATGGCACGAAGTCCATCAAAGATATTGAAATTACATTCTTTCTGAAAAATGCCCTTACGGATAATATAAATGATCGAGAAATTTATATTGAAAAAGGAAAATATGCTTTAGAAAAAGAATTACGTAAACGAAAATTATCCATTACTGAGTTCATGATTGATGAAAATACAAACAGGATATGTAAACATTTAAAAGTTGATAATTTTGATGAAGTATATTTAGCTATTGGTAATGGAAAAGCTACTGCTAATGGGGTTATAAATATAATTCATAGAAATCATGTTGATGTTGCAGCTCCTAAAATAGTAAAAATATCATCTAAATAAATTGATTCTAATGCTGATATTATTGTTAGTGGAATTGATAAAGTAAAAGTGAATCTAGCTAATTGTTGTAATCCTGTATATGGAGATTCTATAGTAGGGTATATAACTAAAGGAAAAGGAATTACCGTACATCGAATGAATTGTCATAACCTAAATATGTTAGAAGATAGAACCTTAGAAGTATCATGGAATAAAGATGTTAATCCAGGTAAGCGTTATCTCTCATTTTTATTAGTATATACTAAAGATACTGAGAATCATATGTTAGATTTAGTTCAAACAATTTCTGCTTTAAATGTCAGTGTTGATGGTATCAAAATAATGAGTAAGGGTGAAAATTCAGTATATGAAATTAGTTTTTATGTAACTGGCTTAGAACAATTAGAAAAACTAATAATAGCTCTTCAAAAAAATACCTACGTTGAAAAAGCAGAAAGGACAATAAGATGAGAGTATTAGTACAAAGAAGTGGTAAAGCTAATGTCAAAGTAGAGGGAAAGATTGTTGGTAAAATACCAGAAGGATTAGTACTCTTAGTAGGCTTTACCGAAGGAGATAGTTTAAAAGAAATTACTTACTTAGCAAAAAAAGTCGCAAATTTACGTATTTTTCCAGATGAACATGGTATAATGAATAAAAGTATAATAGATTATGGGGGAAGTATCTTATCTATTTCACAATTTACATTATATGCTGATACTAAAAAAGGAAATAGACCAAGTTATATAAATGCACTAAAAGGTGAAGAGGCTACTAAACTATATGACATTTTTAATGATGAGCTTCGCCAATATACTTCGGTTGAGACTGGAATATTTGGTGCCGATATGGAAGTATCAATTACCAATATTGGGCCTACAACTATTTTATTGGAGAGATGATTATGTTTAAAAATAAACTAAATTATAAAATTATAAATCTTACAGCCCTAATGGTTTTACTATATTTTGGCTTTATTAATATTGGATTATGGTGGGGTGTTCTAACAAAATGTGTTTCCTTATTAACACCATTTATTGTAGGTTTTGCTTTTGCCTATGCTTTCACTCCGCTAGTAAGATTACTTGAAAGAAAAGGTGTAAAACATACACTTGCAGTTATTATTGTAATCGTTGGAATATTAGTTATAGTCTTTGGATTATTAGCTATTATTCTACCAATGCTTTATGACCAATTATCATTATTCATTAAAATGATTATTGAAGTATTTGAAAATATTAATGATAAAGTACCAATTAATATTGGTAAATATGAAATTAAAATAACTGATTACTTGAATGATATTTTAGCAGAATTACGTTCTGCAACTTCATCAACAGTAATGGGATATTTAGGTAAATCAATTGACTTCTTAAGTAGTTTTATCCTAGGTTTTGTTGGATTTGTCTACTTCCTAGGAGATATGAATAAAATACGTAGTAGTTCTAAAAAAATAATGAATACTTACAGTAAAAGATTCTATCAATATGTTAAGTTAATGGATACAGAAATTACTAATTATTTAAAAGGTATAGAAATGTTTATGGTAATTCAATTCTTTGAATATAGCTTATTATTCCTTATAATAGGTCATCCTAACTGGTTAATCTTAGGATTACTAGCTTGTATTACTACTGTTATTCCATATTTTGGAGGATTAATTACCAATCTAATTGCTATTTTAATGGCTAGTGTTGTATCAGTTCCATTAATGATTGCGACAACCATCATATGTCTTATTTTCCCACAACTAGATGGTTATGTAATTTCTCCTAAAGTATATGGTAAAACCAATAACGTTAATCCATTAATAACTATTATGGCTGTATCTATTGGTGGTACCTTAGCAGGTGTTGTCGGAATAGTAATAGCTCTACCTTGCTATTTACTAATTAGAACTACATTCCGATTCTTTATCAAAGATTTAAAAAAGGGTGTAAATATGGTAAAGGAGACTATCTAAAAGTCTTCTTTTTAAATCGGGGGGTTATTTATGGTTGCTGAAGATAAAACACACTTATTATATAAATTAAAAGTTGCACTTTCTCAACTAAATCATGTTAAAAATGAGGATGAAGCAATAGTTATAATGAACTATATAGCTAATATATCTATGATTTTTAATTCAAGTGAAGAAAGATTATTAAATATTGATAATTATCGTTTATTTATTAACTATATTTCTAAATTAGAAAATCAAATGCTAGAAAATTTTATTAAAAATAAAGACTATTACACAAACTATTTATCACAAGTAATTCCTTTAATTGAAAAAGAAATGGTAGAATTTAAAGAAGGAGAAATGTCTCCTCCTACGAAATTAGATGAAGCAGATTTTTATGCAATATTTTATGAGTTTATGGAATCACTTAACTTAGCTAGTGTATTTGATGAATTTATAGAAAACCACAACATCTATTCAACAGAAACAAAAAGTGATAGTACTATGTTAGGATTCACTCTTCATAATCCTTTAACTAATGATTCAGATATATTTATTGGTGATTTTAATTTTGATATTCATACTATGTTTACTCTAGCTCATGAATTTGGACATATCTATGATTTAAATTATGATAGGCTAGATGCTAAGTCTTTTAATAGATATTTCTATCACTCTTTTTCTACTGAAGTAATGTCTAAAATGTTTGAAAGATTATTTTTAGATTTTTTAATAAAAAAAGATATTTTAAAAGAAGAAGCAAAGGATAAATTATTTGAAATGGAAGTAATTAATCATGATTTTTTACTAGCTTCATATATTTTAACACTACTAGATGATGAATTATTATTAGATAGTAATTATCAAGATTTATCAATAGTAGAATTATATAATAAAGTAGCTGATAATTTTAATGCTAAAGATAATTTGTTTACTTTCTTCCTAAGTATTTGTAAGTTTGATGTTTTAGAAGATTATACTTATACTTATGGAGATTTACTATCAATAGTCTTAAAAGATGAAGTATTAAAAAATGGTCTTAATAATGACTTACTACTAGATTTTATGAAGAAAAAAACACTATGTACAGGAAAAGATATTATAATTGATTGGCAAATGACTCCAGAAAAATATCAAGAATTATACAAAAGAGAAGTACAGTTTATAAAGAAATAGTTCAATGAAACATACTTGATATAATAAATAAAATATGGTAGTATGAATTCATCAAGGAAACTTGAGTATAATAAAAAAGGGAATACCTAGTATTGGTGAGTTAGGTACTATTCCCAAATTTGTTGGTTAGTACCAGCTTACGTAGTTGGTACTATTTTTATTAGAATAATATATATTAGACTAATAAGGAGTAGAATGATAAGAAAAAGACAATGCTCTCTCTTAGTCATTTAATCACCCCCTTTCCTTGTTGGATAAGGAGAATAGTACTTAAACTAACTAGATATTCCTAAATTTAATGCAGCACATATGGTACAAGAAATCAAGTGAATAAATAAAATAATAGAGAACAATCTATAAAAAATAATTGTTTCTTTTAAATAAATAGTTTATAATATAAATAACTTCTTGAGAAGGAGTAGTTTTATAAATATCTAAAGAGAAAGTATGGTTGGTGTAAATACTGATAAGAATAAAACGAAGACATCTCAATAAAAAGAAGACGGATTACTCCGTTATAAGTAATATAAAGAAAAAAAATAAGGTGGCACCACGAAGAAATTCGTCCTTTGGCGTGCTATCTTTTTATTTTAAAGGAGGTATTAAGATGATACGAAAACAAAAAGGTTGTAATGACATATATGGAAGGGAAGCTAAAATATGGAAATATGTAGATAGTATTATAGATGCTTTAATGGAAAAGTATAACTATAATTATATCCGTACTCCAATTATTGAAGCTACTGAATTATTTCATCGTGGAATAGGTGATACTACAGATATTGTCACTAAAGAGAGTTATGATTTTGAAGATAAAGGTGGTCGTAAAATAACTCTTCGTCCAGAAGGTACAGCTGGAGTAGTTAGATCATTCATTGAAAATAAAATGTATGGTGACGCTAATCAACCAATAAAAGTATATTATAATGGTACTATGTATCGTTATGAGCGACCACAATCAGGAAGAGACCGTGAATTAACTCAATTTGGTATGGAAATATTAGGAAGCGATGATCCACTAAGTGATGCTGAAATAATAAGTGCGGCAGTTAATCTATACCAATTATTAGGTCTAAAAGATATTAAAGTAAATTTAAATACTTTAGGTGATAATGAATCTAGGAATAAATATCGTGAAGCTTTAATTGACTATTTTAAACCTCATATAAAGGATTTTTGTGAAGATTGTCAAAATAGATTAGAAAAGAATCCTCTAAGAATTCTTGATTGTAAAGTAGACCAAGATAATAAAATATTAAAAGAAGCTCCTAAGACCTTAGATTATTTAACTGAAGAAAGTAGAGACCGTTTTGAAAAAGTAGGGGAATACTTAGATATTATGCAAATTAAATATGAAATAAATCCAAGTATAGTAAGAGGTCTAGATTATTATAATCATACAGTATTTGAAATTGAAGCTAAGGTAGCTGGATTTGGTTCAAACAATGTAATTGGAGCTGGTGGAAGATATAATGGTTTAGTTAATCAATTAGATGGACCAGAAACACCATGTGTTGGATTTGCCTCAGGAATAGGTAGAATAATAATGGCATTAGAATTAGAAAAAGTAAAAATTCCAATTGTTGAAGATATAGATTTATTCTTGATGTATGTAAATGAAGATGAGAAAAAATATGCTGCATACTTAGCTCAAGAATTAAGATTAGCTGGTTTTATTGTAGATACTGAATATACTGGAAGAGGATTAAAAGGCCAATTTAAACAAGCAGATAGATTAAAAGCTAAATTTACATGTGTCTTAAACTCTGAAGATTTAAATAACAATGAAGTAAAAATTAAAAATAATAAAACTAAAGAAGAAGAAATTATTAGCCTAGACGTTCTAATTTATTATTTAGATGAAATGATTAATGCAGGTATGGAAGATGAATGTGGTTGTGGCTATAATGACCATTGTCATTGTGATGAAGATTGTGATTGTGGCTGTCAAGAAGGCAAAGAATGCACTTGTGGTTGTGGGGACAAATGTGAATGTGACGACGACTGTGATTGTGGCTGTAAATCAGGTAAATCATGTAAATGTCATGATAAAAAATAATTAAAGTTAATAATATAGTAGAAGGGATGTAATAAAATGAAAATAAGTGTTAATGAATTAAAAAATCATCAAGACGAAACTATTGAATTTAATGGTTTTATTGATGCTATTAGAGATAAAAAATGGGTTATGTTTGTCATTTTAAGAGATGCTACTGGAAAAGTTCAAATGACAATTGAAAAAAGTGAAGAAAAAAATGCTGGAATGCTAGAATTATTAGCTAATACCACAGTAGAATCAACTATTAAAGTAACTGGTAAACTAGTTCTTAATGAAGCTGTTAAATTAGGTGGTATGGAAATAATTCCTGATGCAGTAGAAATAACTAGTGAAGCAGAAGCTTTACCATTTGATTTCAATAATTTAAAAGGTGTAAATATAGATACTAGAATGGATTATAAATGGTTAGATATGCGTAATCCTCGTAATACTTTAATTAGACAAGTAGAATCATGTATGACTGAAGCTATGAGAGAATATCTATATAAAAATAACTTTACGGAAATTCATTCACCAAAACTAATTAGTACAGCATCTGAATCAGGTAGTGAAGTATTTAAAGTAAAATATTTTGATAGAGATGCCTTCTTAGCTCAATCACCACAATTCTATAAACAAATGGCTTTAGCTGGTGGTTTAGATAGAGTCTTTGAAGTAGGACCAGTATTCAGAGCAGAAAACTCTAACACCAATCGTCATGCGACAGAGTTTACTGGTGTTGACTTAGAATTTGCCTATATTGATTCTTATGAAGATGTAATGGATTTAGAAGAAGATTTACTAATTGCATCTCTTACTAAAGTAAAAGAAAAATATGGAGAACAAATCAAAGAAGTATTTGATACCGAAGTAATCGTTCCTGAAAAACCATTCCCACGTATTAAATTAAAAGATTTATACCAAGAATTACATGATAGATATAAATTTGAAATACCAACTGAAGATGTCGGTGATATGAATGCTGAAGCTGAGAAATTAACATATAAATTAGCTAAAGAAAAATACAATTCAGAGTTTATGTTTGTCATAGATTATGCCGCAACTAAAAGACCATTCTATCATATGCGTGATGAAAATGGTAAACTACAAGGTTATGATTTAATATGGCGTGGAACAGAAATAACCTCAGGTGCCCAAAGAGAACATCGTTATACTGAATTACAAAAGAATGCCAATGAAAAAGGATTAGGTGATGATGTAAAATTCTATCTTCAATTCTTTAAATATGGTTGTCCACCTCATGGAGGTTTTGGAATAGGTTTAGATAGACTTACAATGTTATTATTAGGACTTCCTAGTTTAAAAGAGACACAGTTCTTATTTAGAGGACCAAATAGATTAGATCCATAAACGAGTACAACGTACTCTTTTCTTTTTCAATAAAATTTGCTATACTATAAGTATAAAAGTAAGGTGAGGCTAGTGAGAAAAAAATTAAAAGGAAAAGACATTCGTAAAAATGCTTCATTACAAGTTTCTCATTCTATTAATAAAATAAAAGAGAATGAACGTCGTTATACTATAATCTTAGTATTGTTTTTCATGTGTCTTTTTAGTGTAATAGGTTATTTTACTTTATCTATAAATAAGACATATCAAACTAACACTCAAAAAAAATACTCCTATGGAAAAGCAACGTTATCATTATCAAGTGAAAACTTATCTCTAACCAATGAGGATATTATGACTGATGAATTAGGTCTAGAAAAAACCCCAATATCGCTTATCGTTAATAATGAAAATGATACTAGTGAAAGATTTCAAATAAAGTTTATCATTGATAATGATATTGGTAGAAAATGTGGTTGTAATAATAATTTAGAATTAAGTAAAATTCATTACTCAACTGATTTTCAAAACATTATTGAATATACTACCGAAAAAAGTATTTTAGAAGATATGATTGATGCTAAAACAAAGAAAAAAATAGATATATCTATGTGGTTAGATAATTCACTTGATAAAAATCAAATAAATCATATCCATGGACATTTTGAAATAAGTAAAAAATAGAATACTATTTAAAGTATTCTTTTATTATCTCTATAGTTATAAGTGGTTGATTTAAATAACAGAAATGTCCTGCATTTTGATATACAATCAAAGAAGAATTATTTATTTTTTTTCTAAGATAATAACCATCTTTTAAAGGAGTATCATAATCTAATTCACCCCATAATAATAAAGTCTCACAATCTATTTTCTTATAATACTCTCTTAAATCTTCTTTTATTATATTTTGAAATGTTTCTCTCATATTACTAGTTAGAGAAATATAATCACTAGAACCAAAGTACAATAATAATTTTTGTCTATATTCTTCTCTTTTTAAATTAGGTACTAAGAATAAACTATTTTTAAGAATCTTATAACATTTCTCTTTTAACCATTTACTTAAACTCTTTCTTCTTTTAATACCAGCTACATCCATTAGAATAATCTTTTTAACTCTTAATTTATATTTTCCAAGGAGTAGTGCAGTAACTCTTCCACCAAATGAATGAGCTATTATAATAGGATTATTTATTTCTAAATATTTTAATAAATCTAAGATTATTATGGCATAATCATTAATCATCAATGAATTCTCTGGAAAAGAACTATTACCAAAACCTGGATAATCTATAATATAAACAGTATAATTCTCTTTTAAATAATTAATAATATCTCTAAAAGTATTTCTAGTATCACCCCATCCTGGAAGAATTAAAATGCTTTGTTTTTTATCTCCATATTTTTCATAATAAAGATCTAAAAATTTGGTTTTGAAATACATTAATAATCACCTATAATATGTTATGACAACATATAAAATAGGTGTAATAGATATAAGCAAATTTTATCGCTAGAAGGCTTGTTATAAAAGTGTAAAAATAAATAAAAAAACTCTTGGAAAATTTTACGTTTTATAGTATAATGAAGCTGTCAGATGATACGAACAGACACATATAAAACCGACTAAAATAACGATACGGGAGTTCGGATCAGTTGCCCGTGTTGAATGCCCACCTAGTTGTGGGAATCCTAAAGGTAGCGTATGGACACCCACCTGGTCATAAGATTAGGTTTTTATCGTTCGCCCAAGACGGTCTCACTGACTTTTTTTATTGCGTTTTTTTAATA
>CALCBO010000263.1 GCA_937897245.1 uncultured Caryophanales bacterium
TTACCACTAAAAGTTCTGATGGATATAGTTTAAAACAAATTAATAATGCTACTGTTAAATATACATATAATTATAAATTATCATATGATGATTATGTTGAGTTTGGAAAAAAATATGAAAATCACTATTATGCAGATAAACATCCAAATCAAGTCAAATCATCTATTTATTCATACTATTACCACGGGACTTGGTATGCCACAGACAACGGCTATTATGATAATGATGCATTTGATATAAACTCTAACGGTAATTCTACAGAAATAGTTTCATATGATAAGTCAGATGTAAATATTACTTCTGTTATATCAACCCATCAAGATGTTCAAGTATCAGTCCAATCAGATAAAA
Organism: uncultured Caryophanales bacterium; assembly: GCA_937897245.1. Next base: position 352 of record CALCBO010000263.1, read on the forward strand.
GTAATTATTCAACTGGTACTGTCTCTACTTCTAGTGATAGTGAATATTTATATAAATTACGTGCTAGAACTGGAACTAATGATGTAACTAACATAGTAATTTATGACAGTTTAGAAAAATATACTAAAGACACAAATATGGCAAATATATTAAGTAGTGGAGGTAGAAAATCTTGGCAAGGAGAATTTTTAGGAATTGATACAAGCTATGCTGAGAGTAAAGGATATACTGTTAAAACATATTTTTCCGAAAATGAAGAAGTTGGAAGTATAAAAACAGATGATAGTTGGCAAATATATAATGAGTCAGTAGATAAAACTAAAGTAAAATCACTTGCTTTTGAATATTTAGATAGTGAAGGAAATCCTGCAGTTATACCATCTAATAGTCTTACATATGTCTTAATAAGAATGAAATCTCCAAGTGATGAAAGTATAAAAAGTTTTGCTTATAACGGTTGTTGGACAGAATGGAATGCTATTGACTCATTAACTGGAAATGTAGTAGATTTTATTACTGGAATTAATTCAAATATAGTAAAAGTTTCTTTACCTAACTCAGTAGAACCAGTAGATATAGATTTAAACATTGATAAATATTGGAATGATAATAATAATGAATTAGGTATTAGACCAGATACAATAAATATAAAATTAATACCTGATGAAGATATAACTAAAGCAATAGATATACCATTAGGTAATACTAATGTAGATAATAATAATTCTAATCATTGGTCAACTAGTATTACAGTTCCTAAATACGATGATGATGGAAATATAATTAATTATACTTTAAGAGAAGATGAAATTATCTTAGATAATGGCTATAAGTACACTCCTACTATAGATGATAATACAATAACTAATGTCTTAATGAAAGAAATAGAATTAAAGAAGATTTGGAAAGATAATACTAATAGTTATCAAACTAGACCAGGTAATGTTAGTTATACTATTAAACAGAATAATAACAATTATAAAGAAGTAACATTTACAGGTGATTATAGTACTAATGAATGGACTAAAATAATTACTGTACCAGTATATAATACAAATAATAAATATAATTATACTATTGAGGAAACAAATATAGAAAACTATAGTAGTAATTGTAGTGAATTTACTTGTACTAATGTATTAAGTGCTAATAAGAATATCTCTATTACTAAAGAATGGAATGATAATAATAATTCATATAATACTAGACCAGATAGTATTAAAGTAAATCTATTAAGAAATAATACATTATTTAGAGAAATAACTATTACTTCTAATAACTGGAAAAGTGATAATATTGAAGTCCCAATATATGATGAAGATGGAGTAAAATATATTTATACAATAAATGAAGAAAACATAGATGAATATGGTTTAGTAGAATATAATCAAGATGATTTAAATATAGTTAATACTTTAAAGAAAAAAATAAATTTAGTTATTACTAAGAGATGGATAGATGATAATAATAGTAATAATACTAGACCTAATGAATTAAAAATTACATTACTTAGAAATAACGAAGAATATAAAAACATTACTTTAACTGGTGATACTAATGAATGGACAACTACTATTGAAGTAGATAAATATGATGATAATCAAAATAAATATATTTATACAATTAAAGAGATAAATGATTCTATTAAAGATGAATATAGTAATGTAGAATATAGTGAAGATGAATTAACAGTTACAAATAAACTAAGTAAAAATACTACATTAACTATTAGTAAAAAATGGATTGATCAAGATAATATGTATTATACAAGACCGGATAGTATAAATATTAATCTATTGCAGAATGGTAATTTATATAGAGAAATATTAATTACTAAAAAAAATAATTGGCAAGAAATACTAGAAGATATACCAATGTATGATGAAAATGGAGTTAAATATACTTATACTATAGAAGAAAATAATATTGATAAAAAATATGGAAAGATAATATATGATCAAACAAAATTAGAAGTAACAAATGAATTAACAGAATTACCTACTGTATCACTATACTTTACTTTGATAAATGGTTATATTGACCCTCTAACAGGAGAAATGAAATATGATGATTTTGGTTTAAATGAAATATTAACTAAATATAATATAAACCCTAATGATGAATATATCTTTAAATTAGAATTATTAAATACCGATACAGGTAAAAAATATGAAGGAAAATTAACTACTAAAGGTATTTTAGAATTTAAAGATATACCATATGGAAATTATAAAGTAGTAGAAGGAGAAGATAAATTATTCCAATTAGTTGATATTCTAAGTATCGAAGAAGTAAACGGAGTATCTTTTAGAAAAGAAGGAAATGAAGGTTATATAACCATTAAACCAACAGGAGAAAATATATCCTTTGGAGTAAAATTAATAAATAAGATAGATATACCAATTAATAATCCAAAGACTTCTAATAGCTTAAAAACTATTATTAAAATTACAATAGTAATAATATCAATAATATCTTATTTGTATATTACTAAGAAAAAGAAATTACATATAATCAAGTAGAATAGAGTAGATAAACTCTATTCTTTTCTTAATAATTGTTTTAATAAAACCAAATTATAATAAATGTGCTATAATGAAAATATATGGAGGGTATATGAAAGAAAAGATAAATGATGAAAACTTAAGATTAATGGTTTTCAAAAGTGCTAAAGAATTAGGGGAATTAGTAGATAAACATCTACTAGAAATGTATGGCTTAGATCCAGAGCAATATACATTTCAAATTGACTTTAAAGAGTTATTCTTTGAAGATGGACATCAAAAAATAGAAATAGATGAAACAGTAAGAGGAAAAGACTTATTTATTCTAACTGATATAGGTAATTATTCCTTAGAATATAATATGCATGGTTTTACTAATCATACATCACCTAATGATTTAATAAGTCAATTAAAAGATGGTATTGGAGCTTGTAATTCACATGCTGATAAAATAAACATAGTTATGCCATTACTATATTCAGGTAGACAACATCGTAAAAATACGCGAGAAAACCTAGCTTGTGGAGCTACTCTTCATGAAATAGATAATATGAGTAGAATAAGAGGCTTTATTACCTTTGATGCTCATGATGCTGGAGTAGAACACGCTATTCATAATATAGAATTTAATAATTTTTATCCAACTAATTCAATACTTGAAAATCTAATAAATGATTTATCACTAGAAGAATTAAAAAGAATAGTCTTTGTAGCTCCTGATAATGGTGCAACCGGTAGAAGAAACGTTTATTTAAATTCATTTAATTCAGAATATATTCATCGTGAAGCAGGTAGCTTTGTTAAACAAAGAGATTATAACCATTTAGTAGATGGAAAATATCCAGTAATAAGTCATGATTATTCAGGTAATAATGATTTAGAAGGATATACTGCTATAATAAGTGATGATATGATATCATCTGGTGGTAGTATGTTTGACTGTATAGAAGAATTAAATAAATATAAAGTATCACATATCTATGTTTGTGTAACATATGCCTTATTTACTAGAGGAATAGATAAATTTAAAGAATATGTAAAAGAAGGTAAATTAGATGGTGTATATACTACAAATCTTTCATATATTCCAGAAGAATATAAAAATGAAGACTGGTTACATATTTGTGATGTATCTAAGTATCTTGCAGAAATTATCTATAATATTCATAAAGATTTATCAATCTCTAGTTTAATGAGTGATAAATCATATCCAGTTAAAATATTAGAAAAGAAATTTAATAAATAGGAAGTGATATTCTTGGATGATATAGAAAAACTACAAGAATATATTGATAATTCTAATTATATAGTATTTTTTGGAGGAGCAGGGGTATCTACTGAAAGTGGTTTAAAAGACTTTAGAGGAAAAAATGGATTATATAAAAACAACAATAACCTAAAATATCCTCCAGAGTATATGTTAAGTTCTGAATGTTTGTTTAAAGAACCAAGTATATTCTATGATTATTATCGCCAAAATATGGATTTTTCTAAAGCTAAACCAAATATAACTCATAAATACTTAAAACAATTAGAAGATAAACATAAATTAAAAGCTATAATTACTCAAAATATAGATGGTCTACATCAAAAGGCAGGATCAACTAATGTCTTAGAACTTCATGGTACTACAAGCAGATATTATTGTGTTAATTGTGGTAAAGAATACTATAGTAATGATATATATAAAACAAAAGAAGTACCTAAGTGTAATTGTGGAGGTCTAATAAGACCAGATGTTGTATTATATGGAGAAATGCTTCCTATTGCTTATGATCTAAGTATAGAATATATAACTAAATGTGATTTATTAATAGTAGGGGGGACATCACTAACAGTATTTCCTGCTAGTGGTTTAATTAGTTTATTTAATGGAAAACATTTAGTAATAATTAATGAAGATAAAACTCCATATGATAGTAAAGCAAGTTTAGTAATTCATAAACCATTAGGAGAAGTATTTAGTAAATTAAAATAAAAAATAGAATTTATCTATTTTTTATTTTTTCTAATCTTTCATAAACTTCTTTTAATTGTTTTTCAAATCCTAAATCTTTTGGTAAATAATACTTCTTATTCTTAATCTTATCAGGTAGATATTGTTGAACTACATAACTATTAGGATAATCATGAGGATATTTATAATCAGGAGAATCTGTTTTAATATGTTTAGGTAAATTACCTACATTGCCTTCTTCAATATCACTTAAAGCTTTATCAAATGCAATATGAGCAGTATTACTCTTTGGAGATAAAGCCATTTCACAAACAATAGTACCTAGAGGTATTCTAGCTTCTGGTAATCCAACTCTTAAACTAGCTTGAATAGCTGCTTCTAATCTAGGACCAATAGCAGGATTAGCTAAACCAATATCTTCATAAGCAATAACGCTTAATCTTCTAAAGATAGATTCTAAATCACCTTCTATTACTAATCTTCCAAGATAATGAAGAGAAGCATCAACATCACTACCTCTAATAGATTTCTGTAAACCACTTAATACATCATAATGACCATCCCCATCTTTATCTGAAAAAAATACTGGTTTATTATTAATACTTTTAATACGTTTTTCATTTACTATTTTATCATCAGAAGAATAATAACATATTTCTAATAAGTTATAAGCGTATCTAAGGTCATTCCCAGAGACTTTAGCAATCATCTTAATACTTTTATCATCAATACTAATCCCCTCTAAATCAGGATGTTTTATAGCCTTTTTAAGACCTATAATAATATCTTCTTGTTCTAATTCTTTTAATTCAAATAATTGACATCTACTTCTAATAGCTGGATTAATAGAATGATAAGGATTAGCTGTAGTCATCCCAATTAAAGTAATTAAACCACTTTCTAATTGAGGTAATAAAATATCCTGTTTATCTTTATTTAAACGATGAATCTCATCCATTATTAATACTATTTCTCCATACATTTTAGCTTCTTCTATTACAATATCCAAATCTTTCTTAGAATTAATAGTAGCATTTAAAAATCTATATCTAACACCTAAATCATTAACTATCGCATTCGCAATACTAGTCTTCCCAATACCTGGTTTACCATATAATATCATTGAAAATAATTTTTTATTCTTAACTAAATTACTAAGTATTTTATCCTTACCAATTAAATGTCTTTGTCCAATAACTTCATCTAAATATTTAGGAGCTAGTTTTAAAGCCAAAGGTTTACTCATATTCATCACCTTGTATTATTATAATTATTTTTTATTAATTTGACAACTAATATCTATTTATTGATTTTAATTATAAACTGTTATATACTTTTTATAAAGATAATAGGGAGGATAATATGATAAAACGAAGAAATATAATAATTATTTTATTACTATTATTTATTCCATT
>CALCBO010000264.1 GCA_937897245.1 uncultured Caryophanales bacterium
GCATCATTATTGGTTTTTTTTGTTTTTTCTTCTTCAAGTTCTATTTCTTCTTCATCCATTAAGTCATCATTTTCATCTTCATCATTTTTATGAGGTTTTTTTACTATATTAAAATTCATTAGCAATCATCCTTTCATTAATTATCAAAAAAATCATCAAAGAAATCATCATCATCACTATCATCATCAAGATTTAAGTTAACGTTTGGTGGTGATACAGTGATATTACTAGTAACTGTTGGCTTAGTTGGACTTTGTTGAATTTGATTAGGGACTTGAACTGGAGTTTGAACTGGTTGAGTCTCCACTTTAGTATTATTCTCAACTACTGAGTTAGAAATATTAATTGTTGTGGGTTGAATACTCTTTTCTTCTTTTTCTTGATTCCTTTTTTCTTCTTCTTCTAATTCGGCTATTTTAGCATCTATTTTACGAACTAGTTCGTCAACATCAAAACCTAAATCGTCTTTATTAGTTGTTGGGACAGGTGGTGTTTCTATTGGACGTTCTTTTGAAATACGTGGTTTATTGGCAACCGATGTTTTTGGCATATTTGTCATATCCATTTGTTGCATTTCTCTTTGGAATGTTTCAAAATCAGGTATTGATTTTGGTGTTGGTTTAGATTCTTTACTTTGGTTAAAGTCATTACGTTTTAAGAAGTCAGGTATAGCCATTTGTGCATTCTTATTTCTTTCACGAGCTGCTTGTAATTCAGGTGGTAATTCTCTGGCCATCATATTATCATCTCTTAAGGCTCTAGGTAACATTCCATTTTCTCTATCTTTGGCATCAGCTTGATTCATCATCTCTAATAGTTTTTTCTTTTTCTCTGATTTAACGAATTCTTTAATATCAAAAGTATGTACTTCTTGTTTCTTTCTAGTTGGATATTTTGCAGGTGGATATTTACGTCCCCAATTTATTTTAAAATATGGAGTAAACTTAGTTTTAAACGGTTGTTTACGCATACGTAAGATAATTACTTCAAACTGCTTCATACGTTGTAAGTCTGAAACTGTAACTAATGGTGTTGAAGCTGTTTTATCATCTTTTTTAGATTTTACTTCTCCACACATTTTTGATATTTCTTCTAAAGCTTTTAATTCTGTAGTAATTAAGTAAATAATATTTCCACAGTTACCACGAATTGTTTCGGCTTCTTCTTTTCCATATACATCATCCAATTGAGCAAAGTTTTGAATAATCATAGTAAAACGAATACGACGAGAACGAGCTGCAGTAATCATTGTAGTTACATCTTTTAATGGTGGCATATTAGCAAACTCATCTAATAAGAAATTTGTACGTACAGGTAATTGTCCGCCATGTTTTTGGGCAGTTGCGATTAATGTTTCATAAATTTGCTTTAATAAAATAGTAACTAAGGAGTGATAGGTTTTCTTTTCATCTTGAATAACTATAAATACAGCAGTAGGTTTTTCTCCAATACTTTCTAGGTCAATATCAGAATGACTTAACATTTCAGATAAATTTTCACGAGAAGCAAATAATTTAACTTTTTGTTTAAACACTGATAGAATACTTCCTTTAGTTTCATTAGGAGCCATTATGGTACTGGATGCATTTATAGCAGCAGCACTTGATGGGTCTTTACCAGCAAAATATTCTTTAATATAGGTTGAACCACCAAATTTCTCTTCTCCAACAGTAGTTGCGAGTGAGATACTATTAATGTTTATTTCATCTTCTTTTGCATCTTCAAATAATCCTAGTGCTACTCCTGAAAAGTAGTCAGCAGATGTTTTTTCCCAGAAAGGGTCTGCATTCTTATTTGAATCATCATATAGAATATTTAAAGCTAAGTCATCTAATAGCTCTATAGCTTTATCTTGATTTCCAGATTTATACATTTGATATGGTAAAGTCATAGGATTCCAAGCATTACCATTTTGAGGATCACGGAAGTTTAATAATAATATTTGATATCCTCTAGAACGTAACATGTTACTTGTTTTTTCATATATTTCACCTTTAGGGTCAGTAATAATCATTGATTCTTTGGCTTTAGCTAGTGAATGAACCATTGGTAAAATTACAGTTTGAGTTTTACCTGAACCAGTCGCACCAATTACTAATGAATGATATTCTCCATTATCTACCCACATTTCATTTTCATTTAACAATAGTGGTACTCCAGCTTCTTTGGCATTTTGAGCAGTTATTGATACACAGTCTAATTCCTCTTGTATTTCTTTATCTTTAGCCCATCTTGAATACCCTTTATCCTTTTTATCAGTAGTTATTCCAAAGCCTTTTTCTCTTTCAAAAAACATTGAACTTACACTAGCAAATAAACCTAGTAAAGCTAGGAAATAAAGAAAAATTGTTGATAAAAAATACTCAGGTCCAAAGGCTGGAAAAGGATTTAAACCTGCTAAATGTCCTTCTGCAGCAAAAGTGTGCAGATTGACTACACTAATTGCTACAATATATAGTAAAAAAACTGCAAACATAATAAATATTAATAAATCTTCTGGATCAGCTCTGAATTTAAATTTCATACTACGGGTCTCCTTCTCCTTATATTATAACGTATCTTTTGAAAACTGTCATTATTAATTAACTAGAAATTAATATTTTAAAATCATCTTTATCAAATGAATATAAGCTATTAATCGTATTTGATACACTGTAACTAGCACAACTTAAAATAAATTCTGCTTTATTGTCATTATTGACATCTAAAAATCCTGTAAAATATGGTTTGCAACCATTAAATGATTTATTAGAAGTAATATCTTTATATATTAAATATGTTTTATTATCTTTTTCCATAAAAACAATTGAAAAAATGTTATTAGGATTACTTTCTTCTGGAAAAATGTTACTTATAACATAAAAGTATTCTGTTTTACCATCATTATCAAAATCAATTGATATTTTATATTTAGTAGTTAATTCTTCTTTATCAAATATTGCATTTTCATCTAATATTTTATTTACAAGAGTATAGTCAGTTATTTCTTCTTCTATTAAAGGGTATACTTTTATTTTATTATCTGATTTAATTGCGAGAATATCACCATCTAAATTTATAGCTTTTTTTTGATTATCAAATGTATACCATTTATCACTATGCCATAAGTAATAGTTTCCTGCTTTTTCATTATTTAAATAGATATTGTATTTTTGCCAATTTAGTTTTTCTATTTGACTATTATTACTTATGGTAGACCATTTTCTTTTTTTATAATTCCAAATTGTTTGATTTCCTATAATAATTGTTGTTTCTTGTTGCTCACTTTTTAAATTGTCTATTCCTAATACTATAAACATTATAAGAAAGAAAACTATTAGGATAATTAATAAATAAATATATGTCCTATTTTTTATCATAAAATCACCTATCCAACCTTAAAATATGCAATTGTAGAAGTATTAGCCCAATTATATTCAACCCACATATCAGTAGAAATACTACCAGGATCCATCATATTAATGGTATCTCCATTTATGGAATCAATGGCTACCCAGTGTTGTCCAGTATTTCCTTTTACTTCAGCAGCGGCATATACTCCCTTTTGATTTACTATTTGTTTAATTTTATTTAATTTTTCTTTTTTATTTAAGCCAGCAACACTTATTTTATCTTGAAATATAAAAGTTGGTGCGGCTTTTGAAACTGGATACCATAATAGATTTCCACCAGCTGCAAATCCACCATTTTGATTTAAATATTCTACAAATGTTCCAGGATTAAAATTACTAACGTTAGTTGGAACTCCACTTTTAGCTATTAAAATAGAAACAGAAGTTCCGTATCAGTATCCGGAGCATGGAACAGAGAAGATGGAACATCGTCCTGTGATCATTGGTGCCGGTCCTGCGGGAATGTTTGCAGCTCTTTCCCTCGCGGAAAACGGAATGGCTCCGATTCTGTTAGAACAAGGCGATCCGGTAGATATTCGTGCAAGGAAAGTGGAGGAATTTTGGAAACATGGTTTTTCACACTTAGATGTGCGTTCCAATGTGCAGTTTGGTGAAGGAGGAGCCGGAACATTTTCAGACGGAAAACTGAATACACTGGTAAAGGATGTATCCGGAAGAAATAAAAAGGTTTTAGAGCTGTTTGTGGAAGCCGGAGCAGATGAGGAAATCCTCTATGACAGCAAGCCGCATATTGGGACAGATGTGCTTCAGACTGTGGTCAAAAATATCCGCATGCGTATCATTGAGCACGGAGGCGAAGTCCGTTTTAACAGTTGTGTAAAAGACCTGGTAATAGAAAATAGTGCAGTATGCGGTGTGAAATTGGAAGATGGCAGCACGATAGAGACGAATCATGTGATTCTTGCCGTCGGTCACAGCGCCCGTGAATTATTTACAACGCTGAATGAACAGCAGATTACGATGGAGCCGAAGGCATTTGCAGTCGGACTTCGTGTGCAGCATCCTCAGAGCATGATGAATCTTTCTCAGTATGGAAGAGAAGATGCCGGAGATCTGGGCGCTGCACCATATAAAGTGACCGCCAAGACTTCCAGTGGACGAGGGGTATATTCCTTTTGCATGTGCCCGGGCGGCTATGTTGTGAATGCTTCTTCAGAAGAAGGACGACTGGCTGTCAATGGTATGAGCTATTACAAACGAGGCGGAAAAAATGCAAACAGTGCGATCATTGTTTCTGTAACTCCGGAGGACTTTCCGGAAGCAGGGCCTCTTGGCGGTATCGAATTCCAGAGACGATTGGAAGAAAAGGCATTCGAACTGGGGAATGGAAAGATTCCGGTACAGTTATACGGAGATTTTGCAGACAATCGCGAGTCGGAGGCATTTGGTGATGTGACCCCACAAATCTGTGGTGAATTTACGTTTGCGAATCTTAGAAATCTGATGACGGAAGAAATGAATCAGGCATTTATCGAAGGAATGACAGAATTTGGAAGAAA
>CALCBO010000265.1 GCA_937897245.1 uncultured Caryophanales bacterium
TACCGATATAGATTATTTCATTATTCTTATTCTTCATAATTACCTACTCCATTCTCTTCTAATTTTAATACACTAATTTCATTTAATGATTCTAAATCATGAACTTTAACTGCACTCTCACTAACTGTAAATAAATAATTATCTATATATACCCCTCTTAATAATTTAGAACTATTATAGTAGTAATAATTACTTTTATTTTTATCATGATTAATCACACCACGTAATTTGAATCCATTATCTAAATCTATATTATATACAAAATAACCCTCTGCAGTATATAAATTATCATCATTATCATCAGCATCTTCTATCTGTTCTCCACCATCTTCAATTACTACATCATCTTCATCATAACGGTTTACAGGTATAGCTAACAATTTCTTTTTCTTAGAAAATAACAAAGCTTTAGGATTAGTAAGAATAGCTGATCTAACTAAGCGATCACCAATAGTTGTTTTAGATATCTCTTTAGGATTACTAATATCACTAACATCAAATAAACTCATTTTCATTCCATTAGTAGAAGTCCAATTACTAATAACTCTACCATTATCATCTCTACTAATATTTTCCTTAGTATCCACCCCAATACCAATTAAATGTGTATCATCATAAGGATGTAAATAAGTACTATAACCTGGTATATGTAATTTTCCCATAAATTTAGGTTTTTTTTCATTACTTAAATCAATTACAAATAAAGGATCAGTATTCTTAAAAGTAACAAAATAGGCTTTATTATTCATAAATCTAGATGCATACATTCTCTCGCCTTTAGCAACACTAATACTTTCACCTATCTTTCTCATATCTTCATTAAAGATAACTATTCTAGTACCATCTTCACTCTCTAAAGCCACTCTTAAATGACCTTTATTCTCATCCAAAGAATATTGATTAACAGTCTTACCTTTAACTTTACTCTTAGCTTGATACTTAACTCCTTTATCTTTATCTATTTTAAATTTAAATATATTGGTATTATTATAATCTGTATCATCAGAATCATCCAAATCAATTAATCCAAATACACCTTTCAAACCAAACAAATCTAATAGACTATAACTCTTTCTATTATAATATTCATAATCTAATAAATATATAGCTTTTTCTGAAACATAAGCATTAGAAATATCCATTAAATATGATTCTATATTAATACTCTTATCTATATTATCTAAATCAACTGTACAAATCAATGTCTGAATATCACTAGAATAATCTTTTAAATACTTAATATCATGAATATCTATCTGATGTTTAGTATCATCTACTCTATAGTCTCTAAGTACTTTATCACCATCTTCTCTTAATCTACCCTTAGAGAAAATATATAATTTATTATCAATACTTCTAGTAGTATAGTAAGGTTCATATAATTGAATACGTTTTAATTCTTTAGGCCCTTTCTTATCACTAATATCATAAATATAAACGATAGTATCTTGATCATAATAATTATCTCCTAAAGATGATATTACTATTAGTTTATTATTATTTAATATTAAATCCATTGGTATGCTACTATCTGTACTACTAATAACAGATTCAACTTCTACACTTAAAGGATTTTTAACATTAGTAATAACTACATCTTTTTTTGAAATAGAATAAATATAATCTCCATCAGTTTTAATAATATCAGCCTCATCTACTCCCTCTACTTGTGTATTAGTCTTAGAATAATCTTTAGCTTCAGCTTCTTCCACAACATCTGTATCAGCTGTATTCTTTACACCATCATAATAACGCCTTGTACCACCCCAATCATCATATACAACAGGATTATGATTATAATCTATAATACTAAATGGTAATAATAACAATTTCTTAAAAATAGATAACTCTTGATAATCATCAAGTTCATAAAATGAATGTAATTGCCGCTCACTACGAATACTCTTAATTTCTTGTCCTTCTGTAATAATAGTTAAAACAATAATCCCAATTATAATTACTATTAACAATCCAAAGATTTTTAAATATTTTTTCATAATACACCTCTATAAATATCAATTCTTCTTATTTTCCAACAAGTTCTTTATATTTTTTTTCTAATACTGGTAATAAATCATCTCTTACTGGAAATAATCCATCCCCAAACTCTTCACCAACAAAAATATCATCATCACCTATATTATCTTCTTTATAACTATAAAAGAGATAATTTTTACCATCTATTTTTATTTTAAATATAGGATATATTTTTTCACTATTATTTAATTCATAATTATCCATTTACTTACCTCCATATCTCTCTTGATATTCTAAAGAAGTCTTATGTTCTGCTACTAAGTCTACAGTTTGATAATGTTTTTCTCCATCCCATCTATTAATATAATCTATAAAATTATTAGATAAAGTAACATTTTCTTCAATTGTTAATTC
>CALCBO010000266.1 GCA_937897245.1 uncultured Caryophanales bacterium
AGAATTACAGCTTCTTCTTCCAGAGGGTTTAATGAATCCGGATTCGCCATAGACAATCTTTTTGCAATATCTGCAATAACCGATAAAACCGCTTTGTATCCTCCACTTAACTGGTCAATTTGAAGATCTATTCCATCTGAATTTGTCATCACCATTCTTGCTGGTGCCAACTCAATTCTTAAATTGGAATAGCCTTTTATCATTCTTTCAAGTGCAATTCTCACACAACTCAGTTTTGGATTTTTATAATGTGGATTTTCTCGAAGTCTGCGAAGTTCAATATCCTCTTCTGTCTTAAACCAATCATAAAAATCTCTAAAGTAATTTACATTATCAAAACAATTTCTTAGCGCATCTGTCACCTTAAAATTCTTTATATGTCCTCTTTGCGGCACTTCTCTTATAATTCTATCCGTCCCATAATAAAGCACCAATGGCAGTTTTCTCTCATCCACACATTGCAAATACTTTCCTTTTAATTCTTTTAATGGGAATTCTTCACCATTTCTTTTTTTGACTATTATGTCATAGATATTCTTCATATTACCTCCTTATTAATTTGTGCCCAATATAAATTTATCATATTTTTTTGCTGGTTGCAACCGTTTTTATTATGTTTTATGGGAGAACTTTTTTCTATTTATTAAATTTATATTTAAGAATTCATGATACAATATAAATAGAAGGAAGTGAAAAAAATGAATGTGTTAAATACTGTTAGTTATGATCAATATAAAAATATCCCTTCATTTGAAGACTTAGATTTTAAAGTAAAAATCGTTTTTAGTAATGATTGTTATGAAAATATAAGGAAAATGTCGCTTGATGCAATGAATAATAATCGAGAATATGGTAGTTTTTTTGTGGGAAGATGTATCTCAGAGAATCCAAAAGTTATATACTTTGACTATAACACAAGTGAATTTGCACCTTCAAGTGGTTCTATGGGTGAAGAAAAAGCTGTTGACGCAACACAACAGAACTATAATGAATTAGATAGTAAAATAAATGAGTATAGATCTAAAGATATTAAGCCTGTAGTATTACATTTTCATTCTCATCCTAGAGTAGGATATTATGAATCATTTTCTGATCAAGATTTACATCTTTATGCGATAATGCAAGCAGAAAACAGTAATTGTGAGTGTTTTGGTATGTTGGGATTTCCAATTATAAATTCTTCCACAACATTCGGTATGTGTATTGTTCAACCATGTGATGCAGAAATAGTTAATGAAATTGGAACTGCAAATTTTGTTAGATGTGAGGATATTTATTATATAGATGGAAATGATTTATTAAATGTTGGAAAATTTGAAAAAAAATATAATGGGAGATTACATAATATAAATTTAGAAAATGGAATTGTAAGGCAATATTTTACTATTCCTTCTAATGCTCAAGTGTGTGCTGAAGGAATTGATCCTAATACATGTATACAAATAGAACCATCCATTGTTGGATATACTGATACTGCTGGTCATTTATATTTTACTGAAGAGAATTTGTCTTTAGATACAGTAATTGAAGATGAAGAAAAAAAATCAACTGAGAAACATAAATAAAATATTATATGGAGGTAATCATGGAAGAACACATAGTTGGTCCTTTTAAAACATGGAATGTAGAAGGTAAAATATATGTAATTAAGGCTGATTCAAATAAAGGTTTTAATTTTGATTATTCACTTTATATACCTAACAATATTAATTCTAATACAACATTAATAGTTGAACCTTCAAATTATGGTGGTACTTATGATTGGAGTAACGAGAAACTACTAGAAGAAATGAAAAAAGAAGCACTTTATCCTGAATTAATGGGAAACCCAATATATGAAATAGCAACTAATTTATCTATGCCTGTTTTATACCCTATATTTCCAAAATGGCATAATGATAATGACGTTATTTATAATATAATGCTATCTTCTAATAGTTTAAATTATAAAACTCCAATGTTAAATGAATTGGGACTTAAAAGAGTAGATTTACAACTTGTGCAAATGATAAAAGATGCTAAAACTGTATTAGAAAATTTGGGGATAGAAATAGATGAAAAAATTATAATAGATGGCTTTTCTGCATCATCTAAATTTGCCAATAGATTTACTGTACTACATCCAGAAATTGTTAAATTATGTGTTGGTGGTGGAGTATCAGGAGCTTTGACTTTACCTATAGAAAAAATCAATGATGAAACATTATTATGGCCTGTTGGTATTGGTAATCTACAAGAACTGCTTGGAGAAAGTATTAATCTTAATATTGAAGAATTTAAAAAAGTTCCGCAGTTTTATTATATGGGAATGAGTGATACAAACGATCCATATGAAGTATTGATTGATTCTAATGGTAGTATTAAGCCTAAATTCCCTGAATTAATTGAACCTGATGAGGCAAGACAAATGTATAAATATTTAGGAGAAAAGATGATAAAGGATAGATGGAAAAATACTATGAAGTATTATAATGATTTAGGTATAGATGTAACATTTAAATCATATGAAGGTATTGGTCATAATCCAAAAGCTGCCAAAAATGATATTCAAAAGAAAATCGAAAAAATTGATAAGCAAGAAACAAAAAGAAGAAGAAGCAAGATTTGAAATTTTAAGTCTTGCTTTTATATTTTTCTGAAAGTGAATCTAATAAATATAAGAAAAGAACTTTTAAAGTGTAAAAATCTAATACTCACTTCTTTTAATAGGATACCCATCATTTGTCCTTTTTGTGGAGAATTAATGGAAGCTACTTTTGAAGTCTCGTGAAAAAACATAGTTATTATTAATATTCTAAAAAATATATTTCGCTATAAAGATTTAAATATAATATGAATTATTTATCCTATGAAGTTGATTATAAATAAAAAATAATATTGAAGAACACAGACATAATCGCTGGATTTTTGTGTTGAATAAATATTTGATACCATTAATAAAAATAACAAAGCAAATTCCTAATATATAAAAAAAGAAGATGTTATGCCATCTACTCTTTTATATTTCAATTAGTTCATAATTAGTATTACCTAATCCTAATGATTCAGCATACTCTGTAATATGTCTTCCTTCTTGTCTATCTACTCTTTGTTGTAATTCTTTGGCACCTTTATCTTTACTATTCCAAATGGCATCAATAAAAGCTTGATCATTTGCAACTGGATCAGTTGAGGCAAATATTCCAATATCGGCCATCACTGGATCTCCCTGATTACAATCACAGTCACAGTCAACTGATAAAGCATTGGCTACTGTTATATATATAATTGGTTTATTATTTTCCTTTAAATAATCTGCTACTGCTTTAGCTGCTTCAGCCATCGATTCAATAAAATCTTTTTGTTCATACTTAACACTCCAACACTCATTTGGATCAGAAGTTTTTCCACAAGAATGAATGTAGGCTTTACCATTTCTTGATGCTATACCTATCGATTGATTCTTTAAGTTAGCTCCAAAGCCACCCATCGCATGACCTTTACCATGAGCTAGATTAACTATTGCGTCATAATTTTTAAAATTATTTCCAATCAAGTCATAAGATAAGTGTTTTCCAGTTTTAACCGGAATTTTAAATTCACCTGAGGCATCCATAATATCAACATCTGCATATGAAGTAAAACCATGCTCTTTAGCTACTTCTAAATGATCTTTTTCGTTATTTCTTTTACATGGATAAGCTGTATTACATTCTATAATTGTACCACTTATTTTTTTTACAAAAGGTCCTATTAAATCTGCTTTTAAATAACCTTTCGAACCAGCCTCTCCAGTAGATACTTTTACACCTACTTTCCCCTTTAATTCTACCCCTAATTTTTCATATATTTTGATTAAGCTTGTTGGAGTTATTTCTTTTGTAAAATAAACTATTGATTTTTCCATAATGCACCTTCCTTCTAATTAGATTATACAGTATTAGAGAGTTAATTTCTAGATATTTTTATTTTTCATAATTAGTGTTATTAAATAATACTTTATAAAAATAATGAAATATGTTAGAATAAAAATTCCATTAAAGAAGGAATTATTATGATTACAATAAATGAAGAAGATATATCAAAATTAGAAGAAATTGGTTCAGGTAAATATGGTACAGTTTATAGAATAAGTGATTCTATAGCTTATAAGATTTATCATAAAAGTGTGAAAGATAAAGAAGGTTTTTATATAAAAAATCCTGCTTTAAAACATGCTAAAAGAAGACTAGCAAAATTAAAAAGAAAAAAAGATAAACTGTTATATACTGATGTGCTTGATGATATAATATATATAGATGGTAAAATTGGGGGAATAAGTATTCCCTATTATGATGGATGTGTTTTAGAAGATTTAAGAGATTCAGGGTATACTTTAAAAAGAGATGTTATGGAACAGTTAAGACGAAATCATCAAGAACTTATAGATTATTATATATACCCCCATGACTATCATTTAAAAAATGTTATGTATGTGGATAATGAAGTTAAAATAATTGACTTAGATGATCCTCTAACATATTCTTGTATTTTTCCTAACTTCTTATCTAATCTTATTTCTTCTAGTAGAGTTAATGATGTAGCCTATGAACTATTTTGTGATGATCGATGGTTTTATAATTATAATATTAAAGTATTGTTAGATAAAAAATACAATTATAATATTGATGCTCAAGATTGGTTAGATTCTTATTTTGAAGAAAAAGAAAAAATTACTGATTATCTTTTTATAGATAAAGATTCTGATATTAGTATTATTAAGTCTTTTATTGATAGTCATCAAGTAAGAATTTTGTTGCTAGTAGATAGAGAGAATACGACAGATAAAGATATTATTGATATCTTACATAGATTAGCCAATGAGAATATTAGGGTATATGAATTAGTTGATAGTAATAATATTGGTTTATTTACTAATAATTATCCTATTAGAAATAAAGTACTAATTAAAAATAATAATATTGGTGAATACCATATTTAAAAGGATTCTTTGTAGGAATCCTTTTATTTTAATGTTTCTAACATTACTGCTTTGATAGTATGAAGTCTGTTTTCTGCTTCTTGAAAAACTCTAGATTTGGTTGATTCAAATACTTCGTCTGTTACTTCCATTTCTGATATTCTAAATTCTTCGGCAATTTCTTTTCCAATTGTAGTTTCTTGATTATGAAAAGATGGTAAACAATGTAAGAAAATAGCTGTTTTTTTAGCTTTAGACATTACTTTTTTATTAACTTGATATGGTTTTAATAATTTAATTCTATCTTTCCATATTTTTGTATCTTCTCCCATTGAAACCCAAACATCGGTATAGATGGCATCTGAGTCTTTTGCACCTTCTAAAATATCTTCAGTAAGAGTTATTTTTCCGCCTGTTTTAGTGCATATTTCTTCACATGTTTTTACTAAATCTTTCTCTGGGAATAATTCTTTTGGAGCACAACAAGTATAGTGCATTCCTAATTTAGAACAGATAACCATTAGGGAATTTGCAACATTATTTCTGGCATCTCCACAAAAAGTTAGTTTTCTTCCTTTAATATCACCAAATTCTTCAAGCATAGTCATAATATCCGCTAACATTTGAGTAGGATGAAATTCTGTTGTTAGCCCATTCCAAACTGGAACTTTAGAATACTTAGCTAATTCTTCAACAATATCTTGGCCATATCCACGATATTCTATACCATCATACATACTATCTAGAACTCTCGCTGTATCAGCAATGGATTCTTTTTTACCTATTTGGGAACCAGTTGGACCTAAGTATGTAACACCCATTCCTAAGTCTCTTGCTCCTACTTCAAAAGCACACCGTGTTCTAGTTGAATCTTTTTCAAATATTAAAGCAATTTGTTTTCCTTTTAAGTAAGCATGCTCTACTCCTTCTTTTTTCATTTTCTTTATTTACAATTACACCCATATTTTTCCTAAATAAGTTAATAACTTTTTCTATTATATCATAAAAAGTGTGATATAATGAAGTAAATATTATTAAAGGAGGAATAATGGCGACTAAAAAGTCCAAATCGTCGACCAAGTCCAACAAGGACAAATCGACCAAACCGAAAACCGCCGAGACGTCTGCTAAAAAGACAGAGCTCGAAGCGCCTAAAACCAACACGGTGGAGAAAAAAAGCGAGGAAAAGTCCACCACTGGCAAATCTTGCCTTTCCGGCTTCTTCGCTAAGAAATACGAAGGAAAGGAGAGCATCCTTACTATCTTCAAGAATCATAAATTCTACGGTGCCCTACTTGGCGAAATCATCGGCACCATGCTCTTGG
>CALCBO010000267.1 GCA_937897245.1 uncultured Caryophanales bacterium
AAACACACTACGATATCTATTACAGAGTACATGCTCAAAGCTTTGGTTGGTTAGGTTGGGCTAAAAATGGAGAACAAGCTGGAACCAAAGGACTAGCTAAAAGACTAGAAGGAATTGAAATAATACTAGTAGATAAAGGTAATAATCCACCAGCAAGATATAACCAAAATAACAATAAAACTTTTATCAGAGCATAATATAAGAGTGTCAAATTGACACTCTTAATTTTTATTATCACCAAAATAACTTCCCCATAGATAATCTATTTTATCATCATCAAATTTTAAATATCCAGCAGTAGGAATAAAAGTCAATTCTCCAAAATAAATCTTATCATCCATAATATATAAATCAACTCTTACAAAATTAAAATCCTCAGATAGTTTATCAATTACTTCTAATATTTTTTTATAATTCTTAGGTCTCTCAACTTTAACATCTAATTTTTGAAAACTACATCCATATTCAACTGTATCCCAATTCTCATCAAACATAATTCTTTCACGTTCTTCACCAACGACTCTTTCAATATATAGTATTTTTCTTTTATTACCATCATTATCTTGAAAACAAAAACATTTTAAATCATCAGGAATATTTCCTTTTTTATCTTTAAGTAACAATTCTGCTACTATTTTAGGTTCAATATAATTATATAAAAACTCTCCATGAATATAACCGTATTCTATTTCTAATAGACTATTCATATAATCACATACTGCTTGTAAATCTTCTTTTGCTTTATCCATTACAATATAATTAGTACCACTACCATTAGTAGTTTTTAAAGCAAAACTCTTAGGTAATTTCTTCAAATCTTCAACAGTAATCTTATTTTTAGCAAAATACTGTTTAATTAAATATTTATCTCCAATTTTTTCACTTACATATTTTCTTACTTCGTCTTTATCAGCATATTTAGCATATAATTTCATTTTTTTTCTATTTAATTTACTAGTAGTTAATTTCTCAGTAAAAGTTTCAGGATTATGCCAATTTAGTTTTTTATTCATATTTTCATAATATAAATCACTTACTAATCTTTTCTTAGTATAAAATAGTTTTTTTAATTTCTTTTTATTTTCACGAATAATATATTTATAATAATCCCACTTATCCTTATCCATTCTTTTCATATCATAACCCATTATTATTACCTCCTTATTTTATTTATAATTCTGTTTATAATACTTGTTTTATTTATTATTTCTGGCATAAATAACATGTTATCTTGGCATTCTTCTAATTGCTCTTTACTACACCTAATTTTAATATTTATTCCCTCTAAAGCAAGTAGATTAACTTCTTTAACATAGTCACTTAACTTCTCATTATCTTTAAGAGTAATAATTCTATCATATGTAACTTGACTTAAATCAAGATTATTTTTAATAAAAACTAATGGATCATTTTTTTTATATTTTTCCATCTCTTTATTATATTCGTCTCCCCAACGTTTAAAAAAGAATTGTATATTTTTATCTCTAATTCCCATTTCTTTTTCAGATA
>CALCBO010000268.1 GCA_937897245.1 uncultured Caryophanales bacterium
TATAAGTACTAATAAGTTTATTATGCCGTTTGAAAATGTCACAATCGAAGCTAAATGGGGTGGTTCTGCTTCTGAGGCAATTTCAAATGTATTAACCAATCCAAAAACTGGTAGTAAAGCATTAGTTATAGTTTCATTGATGTTTGCTAGTATAGGATTTGGAACTATAATGATAAAGAAATATAAACATTAATAAAAAAAGACAAGTGTAAAACTTGTTTTTTCAATGGGAAAAAGTACTAAGATTTTAATTTTTGGCTTAGTACTTTTTTTGTTTTTCAGTAGTATTTTTTTTTGAATTATTAAAAATGGCTGTTTGTTTTTATTTTTTACTTATGCTATAAGGGTTTTGGAAAGGGGGAATTTTATTATGATTTAGTTAAATATACACTTTTTAATTTTTAGATAGGGGGTTATGTATGAGAAAGGTTAAAATTAAAAAGAATAAATTATTTCTTATTATTTTGTTGTTAGTTATAACTATTGGTTATGCACTTCTATCAACTAATATTAATATTATTGGTTCTAGTAAATTTAAGGATGCTAGATGGGATGTTAATTTTGATAATTTGCGTATTGTAGATGGTTCTGTTTCGGAAAATTCTAATGCTAGTATAGATAGTAAGAGAACTAGTGTAAATTATAATGTTAATTTAAATACACCTGGTGAATACTATGAATTTTTAGTTGATGTTGTTAATGAAGGAACTATTGATGGTATGGTTGATATGGTATCTTCAAAAATGAAATTAAATGACGGAGAGTATATAGATATAGTTCCTGCAGAATTGCCTAATTATTTAAGATATAGCGTAACTTATCAAAATGGTATGGAGATAATACCTAAGCATGAGCTTAAAGTAGGTGAAAGACAAACCTATAGAGTAAGGGTTGAATATCGACGTGATATAGAGGTTAGTGATTTGCCAGTTAGTGAACAAGACATAGAATTTTTGTTCTCAATTGATTATGTTCAAAAGGATAATACTAGTGTTGTTGCACCTAAGTTAAAAGTAGGTGATTATATATCATTAGTACCAGATAGTAGTACATATACAATTTCTAAAGACTTAACTGGTTATGATTCTGATCAAATTATTAATCCTAGTGAGTTATCTTTATGGAGAATAATACAAGAAAAAGATGATGGAACATTTGATGCAGTAAGTGAATATGTATCTAGTAATGATATTATATTTAAAGGAACAACAGGTTATGCTAATATGGTTTATAGTTTACAAGATATTGCGAAAGAATATAATAAAGAGGGATATACACTTAGTGCTAGAAGTTTTGGTTATGATGGTCAAACTATGACTATTAGTGATACATCTTTCTTTGATGGAACAAGTAATCAGTGTCCAGCAACTAAATCTCCTAATGTTATTACAAGTGGTGAAGGTTCAGAGTTTAGTGGTGGCTCATTGGGTGATAATCTCTATGTTAAAGATTATAATTTAGTTAAAAATACTTATGGGAATCAAACTGCAATTAGTTATAGAGTTAATAATCAAAATGAGGCTACTACATACTGGAGAACATCTCGTTTATACTTAGTTACAGGTAATGGTTGCAATTATAGTGGAAGTAGTATTACTAAAAAAGGAATATTATCAAGTGATGGAGTATTACGTTCATTTGATAATAGTTGGACTGATTCTACAAAAGGCCATGCTATAAGACCAATTATTACTTTAAACTCTAACTTATTATTAGATGGAGGAAATGGTACTAGTAGTAATCCATATTATTTTTCATAAAAAAGAGGTATTGAAAATTATTTGATTTTCTGTTTACCTCTTTTTTTACATCTGTCATTGATTCCTAATAGAGCTAATAATTCATTATCAGAGTAATTACGATAACTAATAGCAAATAATTCATCTATTAAATTAATATCATCAATAGTAAATAATTCTATTAATTCTTGAATTCTATCAGCCATAGTTGGATCTATTTCTTGCATTAGAAATCCTTTTTGAATTAAATCTAATTCAGAGTCTTTTTTAGCAACTCTTTTAATTTTTTCATTTTGATAATCAAGCATATCATGTTCTTCTTCTTCTCTTAGAAAAGTACTAATAAAAGGACTTTTACCATCATCAAATATTCCAGCATAGTAATGATAAGGAAAACATTCTTTACCAATATCATATTCTCCTTTAGTAATACTATGATAAATGCTTCCTAAGAATGGTTTAACAGCAATTTCTTCTGTATTATTATTCTTTTTTTGAATAATGTAAAAGATATTGCCCTCTTTTAAGATTTTAATATTAGTATAATCATTATCACTATTATTAGATGTTAGAGAACTATGGATACTTCTTTTATTACCAAGATGATTTATATGTATGTGACCATTAATATAATCATTCGAATTATTTATTTTAAATTCAATTTGAGAATCATTATTTTTAGCTGATTCTAGAAAACCATTTAAATTATAGTCATTAATGTTTGCATTAAAAACTAGTAAATTATCTTTTGAATAGATACTTCCTACTTTCTCTTGGTTATTATTTATAATGTCAATATCTGAGTCGGTTTCTTCTCTAATAGTTAGATTTAAAGTGTTTAAAAATAATTTTATATCTTCTATATTAATTATCTTCATATTGTTTCCTCCAACCTTCTCTGTATTTCCCTGTTTTTGACCTTAGGGAAAACACGAATGTTTTTCCTGCAAAAACACTTGCTTTTTTTCTTCTTTCCCAGTATAATAAATTGATTTGTTATAACTATTTTGGAAGAGGTTATACTGTGTATTTAAAAAGTTTGGAAGTGCAGGGCTTTAAGTCCTTCCCGGATAAGACCGTGATCCGTTTTGGTGATGACATCACTGCCATCGTGGGTCCCAACGGCTCTGGTA
>CALCBO010000269.1 GCA_937897245.1 uncultured Caryophanales bacterium
CTAGAATCAATTATTCCATCAATATCTATTCTTTCTAATTTACTAATTACTTTCTTAACTAAATCTATATTAACTATTCCTTCTATATATAATATACCTATTTTAGTCTTAGTATATCTACCTATAGTAATAGTTTTATTTTTCAAAGACACATCTTTTATTCTTCTTCTAATTAATCCTAAATTAGTATTAAAAATCTCACTAAAACTATCTTTAGGACCACATAAAGATAATTCAGAAGTAATATTAGTAATACCTCTATCTAAATTAGCTCTAAATTCAATTGCATATATCTTATCACACACTATAACTACAAATCCATTATTAAGATAATCAGTAATACTATTATTATCTATTATTAAAATATGACAATCAGGTAATTTATCCTCTAAATTATTAAGATAATTATCTTTAAAATTTATTATTTTTTCTAATATGTATTCATTTATATTACTAGTATTAGTTAATACTTCATTATAAATAAGATAAATACTTTTATTACCAATCTTATAAGTAGAAAAAATATAATCACTAGAGGGGGCTAATTTGTTTTTAATATCTTCTAAAAAGTCCATATTATCACCATTATTATTATGGGTTAAAAAGTATTTAATATGTATGATATAATATTGATAAGAGGTGTCCTATGATAGTTGAAATAAAGAAATTAGATAACTTTGGTAGAGGTATTGCCTATATTAATTATAAAATAGTATTTGTCGAAAATGCCTTACCTGGAGAAATAGTTAAAATAGAAATAACTAATAATAAGAAAAAGTATCAAGAGGCGATAGTTACTGAGTATATTGAAAAATCTCCATCTAGAATTAAAGAAATATGCCCATTTAATTCAGAATGTGGAGGTTGTAATATAGAGCATTTAAACTTTATAGAAGAAAATAACTATAAAGAAGAAAAAGTAAAAGATATATTAATAAAGTATTTAAGTATAACTGAAAGTATTATAAAACCTATAAAGTATCATGAACCATACAATTACCGTAATAAAATAGTTCTTCATGGAAAAGATAAGAAACTAGGATTATATCAAAAAAGTACTAATGAAATAATTGAAATAGATTATTGTTATTTAGTAAATGATAAGATTAATAATCTAATTAGTATACTAAAAGATAATAATAAAAATATTACTGAAGCTATAATAAAAACTAGTAATGATAATAAAACTAGTATGATTAAAATAACTGGCGAGGTAAAAGATATAAATAGTATATTAAATAATACAGATGTCTTAATTATTAATGATATGTATTATACTAAAAAAGAAGATATTATAACTAAAATAGGTAATTATAAATTTCATGAGAATATAAATTCTTTTTTTCAAGTTAATAATACTCTAACAAAAGAATTATATGATGAAATAAAAAATACTATTAAAAAGATAAAACCATCTAATGTTTTAGACCTATATTGTGGTACAGGTACTATAGGTATTTATATTAATAAGTATTGTGATAGTATTATAGGAATAGATTCAAATAAATCTAATATAGAGGACGCTAACAAGAATAAAGAATTAAATAAGATAAATAATATAGAATTTATTTGTAATAAGGTAGAAAATGAAATAGCTAATTTTAAAAATATAGATTATGTAATAGTAGATCCTCCAAGAAAAGGATTAGATAATAAAACTAAAGATTATTTAAAAAACTGGAAGAATTTAAAAGGAATAGTATATGTCTCTTGTGATATAATAACTTTAGCTAGAGATTTAAAGGATTTAGAAGAGAATTATAAAGTATTAGAAGTAACTCCTTTTAATATGTTTCCAAGAACTTATCATTGTGAATCCGTCTCAGTTTTAGAAAGGAGATAATATGAATATAGAAAAAGGTGAATTAAGTGTATAGTAAAAAACAAAGAGAAAATATATCAAAAAATTTAAAATTTTTAAGAAAATATAACAAAGAAAAACAATTTGAAGTAGCAGAAAGTGTTAATATGAGTGAAAGTACTTATTCTGAATACATAAGTATGAAAAGAGAACCGACCAAAGAAAATATTATAAAATTAGCTAAACATTATGGATTTACTGAAACACAATTAACTGATTCACTTATACCTGAAGAATTATTAAATAGTAAAAACATTTCTTACGAAGATACATTTGAATTAACAAAAAATTTAGAAATTATTTATCCTATAATAAAAATTAATAATATAGAAGATAAATATTATGATGAAGCTTCTAAACTGCATAAAGAATATCTTTCAAATTTTTATAATACAAATATAGATACTGCCAATATAATTGAAAAATATTACAAATCTTATGATGAATATAATAATCTAGATTCATATGCTAATATAGCATTACTATTTTTAATAAGTAAAATAGGTTTGATAAATAGAAATATTAATGACTATTTTGAAGTATATAATCCATCTATTAAGCATAATTATTTGTTTCTATTTAAAGAAATATTTCTTAAAAGATTTGATGATGATAATCTAGATGAAGATGAAGAAGAAAAAGATGATAGTCTAATAGATAAAATCGATATATTAATTGATCAAATTATCGATAAATTAAAAGAAAGCAAAAAATATTATCATTTTCTTGAATATTTCTTAGCTTTAAATTATTATTCAGGTATAGGTGATAAAGATTATGATACAGAAACAAATAGATTTATCGGAACAGAAATGTTAAAGAATCTATATATATTAGATAATGAATATGCTGTAAATTTTTTAAATAAATTAATAAAAATACTAAACTTCGACTCAGTCGAAGAATAGTATTTTTTTTTATAATATAATTGCAGTAGAAAGGAGGAAAAAGATGAAAAAAAATAATCTAAAAAAATGGATAAAAGAACATAAAACTATAACTATATTGTCAATTATAGGTATAATTTCAGGTTCAGCAGGTATTTATTATTATAGTCAATTAAATAAAGTAGGCTCTAATATATGGATAAAATACGCATCATTAGATGATCTGGAAAAATATAGAGAAAAAGTAGCATTCATATATAAAATATCAGGATTATATAATCTAAGTGATAAAGATTATAATATTATAGAAAACCATTTAAATGTATTAGATAATAGAATTTCAGATATTAAGTGGGATAATCAACCAAGATACCTAAACATCCCATATACAGAACATGGTTGGTATCTACCAGAAAGTGATTAATTTATGAACGAATATGATAATCTAATAATTATTCATAAAAAATGTATAGAGTTAAAAAGAATAGTAAATAAAACGGTACACGGTAATCCTATTATAATCAATAAAACGAAGTCACTTTTTCTGCGCATTTTTGCTCCTCTTTTGCAGTTTTATAAATCTATCTTATACTCATCATCAATAAGCAGGTAGTTCGCGTTGTGATTCTTTGCAAGTGCCAAAAACTCTGCGTTTTCCTTAATTGCATCGTCAAGAGTGAAGTCGGTGTCATCAAGGCGCTTTTCAATAACACTTGCATATTTCTTTATGTCATCAAAGTGACATCTGATATAATTCTCACTCATTA
>CALCBO010000270.1 GCA_937897245.1 uncultured Caryophanales bacterium
AAGTAGTACTTGCTCCTGTTACACTTACACTTCCTTCATTCATATTTATTTTACTTCCAGAAATTCCACAGACATCATCATCTGATATTACACTTACACTTCCTCCATTCATTGTTATTACATCATAATAACCACCAGAAATTCCTACAGCATCAGAACCTGATGAAGCACTTATACTTCCTCCATTCATCCATACAACTGATTCAGAGATTCCAACAGCATCAGATTCTGGAGATATTGCAGTTATACTTCCTCCATTCATTATTACATATGCATCATTGATTCCATATGCATTAGAATTCTCTCCTGTTTCTGTTGCAGTTATACTTCCGCTATTCATGGTTACTTTACTATGTGACTTCCCATAGATTCCATAAGCTTTAAAGAAGTTTCCATTTGCCGTTGATGTTGCTATGATATTAACTCCATCATTTAATTTTTGATTAAAACTACCTATAGTTAAAGTACCATAATTAGAAATTGCAATTGCAGAAATATCAACTGCTTCATTTTCAATC
This sequence comes from uncultured Caryophanales bacterium, assembly GCA_937897245.1. The sequence goes on from CALCBO010000270.1 coordinate 519, forward strand.
TTACCATTTAATAATGTTAAATCAGCATTTGTATCATTTGAAATTCTTCCAGTAATATTATGCTTATCTAAATTAAAAGTTATATTTTTATTATTAGTAGGATTTTCAATTCTATCTACCAATAACACAACTTCATCATCATTTTGGGCTGCATCAAAGGCATCTTGAATTGATGGATAATATGTGGAATTAATTCTCGCAACTTTTTCTACTGTATCCCATTGTGCTCTTAAAGTTATATTTTTTGTAAGCTGCATATTTGAAGTATAGAATTTATTATCAGTTTCATCCTTCCATCCCATAAAATAATAATTAGATCTAGTTGGAATTGGTAATACTCCTATCGCTTTATCCCCACTCACTACTCTAGTTGTCTCAGTTATTGGATCTCCCTGATTAACATCAAAGGTTATAGTATAGTCTGGTGCATAAGTATAATGAGCAAATAATTTTAAATCACTAGTTACTATATAATTACTTGTAATTTCTATTCCACTGGTAAGCTCAGTATACCAACCATCAAAGTAATAATGATCTAAATATGCAATCGGTAAATCACCTATAGCCTGATTTTCTATTATTAATCTATCTTCTATTTCTTCTCCACCATTTGTATCAAAACTAATTGTATATCTATTATAATGTACTTTTACCATAACTATTTTAGTATCATTTGAAGTTGAACCTGTAATTGTAACTGTAGTTTCCCCTTCACTTACTGGAGTTATTACTCCATTAGAATCAACTGTTATGATACTAGTATCATTTGACGTAAATGTATACGCTTCTTGTATTTCATTTACATTTGTAATATTGATAGTAGAAGTAGATGTTGGAGAAGTGATTATAATTTCATCTGGATTAACAATCATTGAACCAACTGATTTATTCCAATGTGCAAATACAGTTAAATCACTAGTTGGAGTATAATTATTATCAACTCTTACACCATTATTTAAACCAGTATACCATCCATCCAAGTAAAAGCCTGGTTGAGTAGATGCTGGAAGATTAGTAATTGTTTCACCTTGTGGTATTCTTATAGGATCTACACTACTTCCTCCATTTGAATCAAATGTTATTTCATAACTTGGAATTTCTGTCCATTTAGCAACGATTGTCATATCACTATTTGGAATAAAAGTACTTGTGAATTCTACACCATTTAAAAGTGATGTATACCACCCATCGAATGCATGAAGTTCATCCCATATTGGAGTAGGAAGTGTTCCAACTGGTTGACCGCTTTTAACCTCAATTTGTGTAGGACTTACTTCTCCTCCATTAGCATTAAGTTCTATATGATAAATCCATTTTGCATAAACTGTTGTATTTGATTGAATTTGATTGATATCAAACTCTTGTCCATCTGTACAAGCCTGATCTTTATACCATCCTGCAAAAGTAGCATTTCCATTAGTAGGTATATCATAAGAATCATTCATATATCCTGTTACTACTGCATAATATCCATAACCTTCATCAGAGATACTACCATCTGAGCTAAAACCAAACGTTACAGTATCTCCTGAAATAGTTAAAGTAGAATGCCCCATATTTGTTAAATTATTACCATTTACAGTATAGTCTCCACTTTGACCCCCACCAAATCTATTTCTATCATCTGGAGCACCCATTGCTGTAGTTACCTTACCGGTTGAGTTATAGTCGTCAGCTGTGTAATCTGGATAATTACCAGCCCAAATAGATAACCAATCACAATAAACACTTTCTCCATTATAATATAAATCAACTGTCAAAGAACTTGCTCCAGGAATTGTTACCACATGAGCTTTAGATGTATCACCTCTATCTGTTCCAGTTATATTAGAATTATCCCAATCATCTCCATAGTTTGTAGTTTGTAATCCAGTATCATCAACATTTTGAGTATGAGAATACTTAATTACTTGCTTATATACTACAAAATTAGAAGTATCTTGATTTGCAAATTCTCCACCATTAGCATTATATGTAACTGTATATGAAGGAGCAACTTCTATTTGAACAACTTTTGTATCTCCAGAAACTGTACCAGTAATTATTACTGTTGTACTTCCTCCTCCAATACCTACTACTTGTCCATTTGAATCTACTGTTACAATATTAGTATCACTTGATGTAAATGTATATGGCTCTTGTATTTGTGAACTATTAGTTATATTTATTGTTTGTTGCTCTCCAACTGTTAAATCTATAATACTTGGATTTATTATCATTGATCCTACTGATTTCTTCCACACAGCATGTAATTCTATATCACTATTAGGAACATCTCCAACTTGAGTTTTAACACCACTTCCAGGAGTTAAGTACCAACCATCTAGA
>CALCBO010000271.1 GCA_937897245.1 uncultured Caryophanales bacterium
ATGTGAAAAATTTTTGAAAATGTTACATTTATGATAAACTACTCCCTTGTCATTATTACACATCCCTAAATCTTAAAAATAACCACTAGCTTAGCTAGTGGTTTTTCTCTGGCACCTAAAAGTCTAAGGTTCTTGTTTCGCTTAAAAGCACCCATACAACTCTCACTTGCATTTTTATCGTTGCTTACCCGTAAACGGGTCCAACTTATCTATCGTTAACTGTTCTGATAAATGATCTTCATATAGCTGGTTATCTATATATCGTCGTATTACTTCTGCCTTTTTTCCTGCAGTATCTACATAATATCCTCTACACCAAAATTCTCTATTTCTATATTTGAATTTTAAATTTCCCCATCTTTCATAAATCATTACACTACTCTTTCCTTTTAAAAATCCCATAAAACTTGAAATACTCATTTTTGGTGGAATTTCAACGAGCATATGTATATGATCTGGACATACTTCTGCTGTTATTATATTAACTCCCTTCCATTTACATAATTCTCTCAATATTTTTCCTAACTCCATTTTGTTACTACCATAGAATTCTTTTCTTCTATATTTTGGAGCAAATACAATATGATACTTACAATTCCACTTAGTATGTGATAAACTATTTATGTCTTTCCTCATGGATTGACCACTCCTTTTCTCTGTATATTTTTATTTGCAACTGCGAATCGCAAATATATAATATCAAAAGGAGTGTTTTTATTAAAGATTCACCGCTAAAGCTTTAAAGAACCACCAGAATATCTGGTGGTTTTCTTATACAAAAAGAGTATCAAAAAACTGACACTCTAATCTATATTTAAATAATATATATCTTATATACACCAATAGTATAAAAATAATAATATTTCTATCCTTCTTGAGCTTTAACATTTTCCTCTTCTTGAAGAGCTTCCTCTACTGCTTTATCATTATATATTTTAACTACTTCATTTGCAGAATCAACAAGTGTTGTTAAATCACCAGAAAGACTAACAAGAAATCTACCTTGCAATGCAGAATTAATTGTAGACTGAACCTCTTGGGCATAAGTTTCCAAATTATTCTGAATATTAGTTATACTAGGCTCAAGTTCACCATTTACTTTACCTTGCATTTCACCAGAATCTGGAACACATATACCTGAATCTAAAGGTCCCTTTGCAGGCCATCCAACAGACAAATTAGTTTTCACATGTGGAGTAACCGTAGGAATAGGTCTCTGTCCATTATACTCACGAGCTAAAAAATCATTTGCTTGATTAACCATATCATTAATAATTTTAGGAAACAAATTATTAAATTGATTAACAAAATCATTTAAGCGATTACATGTAGGAACAGCAAAACGATCATGACCAATTTCAGTATTCCAAGTATTCGCAATAGTTGAGTTAATAAAAGTATCATTTATACTTTGAAGACTATTACCAACTTTATCAGCACAAGGTTGAGATTCATCTAACTTTATATTTACAGTACCAAAATCTAATTCAATTGCCATACTCAACATACCTCCTTTCTTTTATGAATTACCATTTTAATGGTTAAATAAAGTATACAAATAATCTTAAAAAAAAGCAATATTTTTTCCATAATTAGATTAAAAAAGTTAGCTTTTTTTCACAATTATTTTTGATATATGAATCTATATCAAATTTCTTTTCTAGACACGAATTTCTGTGAACCACCCTGCACTCAAGTACAAAGCTTGTTTTTAATGCTATAAGCATGTAGTGAAAGTGAATTTATACCACTATCTTAAAATATTCATCTTCTTCATTTTGCTGATTTTCTATATAATCTTGAATTATTTTTTTCGTTACATTACAAACACTTCTACAAAAATAACCACTTGCCCAAAGATGCTTTCCCCTATATTTCTTTTTAAATGAATTATACTCTAATTGTAAAGTTCTTGATGTTTTACCTTTCAATTGTTATACAAGTTTAGAAACAGATAGATTCGGTGAACAACTAACTAAAATATGAACATAGTCTTTAGAAATAGCTCCTTTTATTATTGTTACATTCATACTATTACAACTCTTTTTTATCAAACATCTTGCACGTTCTGCAATTTTTCCTTCCAATAAATACTCTATATCTATACTTTGTAATTCATACAATATGATTCTCAATATCATATTGAACATGTGAAAGTTTTCTCATTCATTTCATCAATTGAAGACTTATAACAATTAATAATCTCTAAATACATAAATATTAACATACTAGAGGAACTATAATTTATTAGCAATCAATTATGGAGACTATCTCATTATCAAAAATCATAAAAGTTAGCAATTAATAAATCATTATAATTCTTAATCATATATATTTAAAAAATGTTTAACACAACAAAAAGATAGTATTACTAGTAACTTCATACCATCTTTAAATTAACAAAAATTAATAAATATAATCATTAAACAATCCTCAAAAAAACTAATTCACTACCATTTCTAATATTCGTATCTATTATAATTTCATTATTAGAATAAACCTTACCAGTAAATCTATCTATAATTATAAAACTATCATTTTTTAAATCAAATTTAAAGCCATTTAAATCATAGACTGCTTTAATTATTAACTTATTAATTCTCCAAACTAACTCATTAACAGGGATTCGAATATCATACTCTTTTTCAATAGATGGAAAGATTGCTTTGATTAAAATCTTATTCTTCATCATCATCCTCACTTTCATATTTTTCAAATTCAATAAGTTTTATGATATGATAAAAGCCTTCAGAAATGTAATATCCATAATTAGTTGAAATCTTTTGAGTTAGTTCTCTTCCATAAGAATTAACTCTAAAAGTAGTTTGTCCATCCAATCCTTGTCCAACATATAAACCTTCACTTACATCTATTTTTTTATACCATTCATCATAATTGTGATCTTTTATTTTTTTGTATTCATCAAAAACTAAAATATGAGAATATCTAGCTTTATTACATTTTTCAAACAAATCATCTATTTTTTTAGCATCTTCTAACATTTCACATAAAGTACTTATTGAAAAAATCACAATAACAACATCCCTAGATGTATGATTATCAATAAAATCAATTATTTTATCTATTTTTACATCAAAATCATCTTCAAAATAATTTGCTATTTTATTTTTTTTATCAAATATTATTTTTAAAGGATCAATCACTATCAAATTAATATTTAAAAATAACAATTCTGAAATCATACTTAACGATAAACTTTTAATAAATCTTAATCTTGAGGACAAAATAAGTTTTCCAACATCAACAGTTAAATCCAATGATTTTATAGCTAAAGTACCTTTTTCAATTCCTACTGGTATTTTATTAATACCTTTTAGTTTTTTCTGAACATCTTCAAATAAAACTTGCTCTGGGAGAGTAGGGATTATTTTTGCTACAGATTTGTATTTCTTATTAGATTCTTCTATTAAATTTAAGAAATTCTCATTTTCCTGTAATAAATCTTTAACTGTAAAAGCTAACTGGAATTCATGTAAATCATCATCTTTACAAATACCTCTACCAAAAACATCTCGAGGTTCTATATTCTTACGACTAGAATTAAAAGAATACTTATACTCATTAGCATCCTGTAATTTAAAAATATAAAGATTAGATATCAATTGACCTAGTTTTCCAGGAATACTATTAATTGCTGTACCAGTAATAATATAAACAATACCAAATCTCTCGGAATCTCTAAAATACTCTCCTAAAGTATCATATAGATTATTATCAGATTCAAAAATAGAAGCAAAATTATTCATAATAATAACCATTAATGGCATTTGTTCAGGAAATTCTTTTACATATTCTGAATACTCTCTACCATACTTTGATAACACTTTTTTTCTTTCATGCATCTCTTCTATTATCAGTTTTAGTAAATTATTATATGCTTCTGTATCAGATGGAGATACAACTCCACCACAATGATGTTCCTTCTTAAATTTCAAATAATTCTGTGAACCATAATCAAAAATATAATATGATATTTCCATAGGAGTATAATGCTTTATAATATTATATATTATTGTATTAAGCATTGATTCAGATTCTTGAGCATCAATACTAATAATATTAGTATTTCCATCTTCTAATATATTATAAATTAAAGGATATTGTTGTTGATTTTCTGGGACATCAACTTCTCCTAACAGAAGATCAAATTTACCATTTTCATATTGAAAACTGTATTTTTTCTCTATTTCATCTATTGTAATATCCCCTGGTATATTTTCAAGCCATAATCTTCTAGCAAACTTATTAGTATCAGTCGCTACCCTAATAATCTCATTCATTACAGCCGCTAACTGCTCTCCTTTAGCTTCTGCTTTCTTAGCTTTACTTGTACCAGCTTGAATACTTTTAATAGTTACTCCTGCTTCATTTAAAATATTAATACTCTTATCAACTGTTTTTTGTAAAACATCAGATGGATAGTATTTAGCCCCACACCAACCTGATTGACCTAAAGCAAA
>CALCBO010000272.1 GCA_937897245.1 uncultured Caryophanales bacterium
CAATTTAAAAAATATTCCATACTAATCTTCTTACTCTTAAGATTAACTCCTATACTTTCTAAATATTCATAACAATCTAAATAAGTACCTCTATATTTCCAATTATGAAAAAGATACTTATTCACAAACTCAAAATAAGAATAATTCTTCTTCTCATAAGTAATACATTTACCATTTAATATCTTAATCATTTTTAAATATTCATCTCGATAACTTGAACGATTCTCTAATTGAAAGATTGATATTCTCATAAAACCACCTATTACTAGATTAATATTTACTAAGACAAAAGTCAAATATTAATCTTCTTTCTATCTATATTAAGTATAAAATTAAAATAATAATTAGTCAAACATTTGTTTCAAAAAAAAAGAGTATCATTTGATACTCTAGTTTAATATATTAGTTTTATTGTTACCATAATAATTACTAACTCTATCAAGTAATTCAGGATTACACAAATTCATATCAACAAATTCCTCATTTGGGTCAAATAAATATCCCATCTCTGAAATCTGATACATACTACAGTTTTCATCTAATGCCCAATCTTTCGAATTAGTACAAGATCTAATACAAGAAACTCCATTAACTCCTACTATACCAGCCATAGCTAAAACTAATTTATGTTTTCTATAAAAAACGTCTAAAAGAACGAATTCCTTTACCTAAATAATATATTATTTTTTTATTTTTATAATTTGTTCAGAACCAAACAAACCATCTTTCAATTCATAGGTATTATGAACAGTCTTCTTTATTAAGGACAATGCTTTACTGTATTTATCTTTTAATTGTTCAATACCCTGAGTATCATCATATAATTCAGAATAATTATCACCATTATTATGAAAATCAAGATAATTATCTACTAAATCATAAATATTAGAATTATCATCACTAAAAATAACCTTTTTAAATTCTCCATTATCAGAATAAATATCCCAGCCATACCCATTACCATTTAAGGTTAAATGATGTTCATCTATATATACTTCTATATTATCTAAATTATCTAAGTTTATAGAACTAGCACCTACTACTTTAGCTAAATCTAATAATATATTTTCCATATGTTGCGAACCTCCATATAGTAAGTAACTAACTAATTTATGATAATCTTCAACTAATACTTTATTAAATATCTCTTTTTTTCCTTCATTCATTCTTCCAATATTTTCTTCATAAAAACAAACTCGCTTTTCAATTTCATCTAACGGATCAATATCAGTTTTATCAGGATTTTCAATATAATCATAATAATCTAAATATTTATTATCCTTATCAAAAGTAATATTTCTATTGAATTCTATCTAAAAGATTAATCAGTTTTTCAATTCTATTCATCCTACTAATATAGAAATCACTATTATCAACTAAAGACTCATATAAATCATCAATACCTTCATCATTATTATCATAAAAACTTTCTTCCATTGTTGGTGGTATTATCTCATGACCTTCTTTTTTAGTACAAGTACTTAAACTTAAAGCAACTGCACCTGAAAGTAATAATGTTGGAAAAACATTCAACTTTCTAATTTTCATATTTTAACCCCCTTTTTATTAACAAAACTAAAAGCATCTATATCTTGCCTTTAACAGAAACATATTATAAACTATTTTTATTCGCTTGTCAAGTAGTATAAGTTGCTTTTTTAATAAAAAAGAGATAAAAATCTCTTAATGATGGTGATGATGATGTCTATGTCCATGAACAAAGAAACATAATACCACACCAATAATAATATAAACAAAAGATACCATGTAAAATGTTTGAAATGTTTTTAAAATAACTTTTCTTAATATCAAAGAAAAAGTTGGACTAATAATAGTAATACTTCCAAGTCCTGCTTTATTATATATATAAAATCCTCCAAACAAATTCAAAAAACTAGTTGTGAATAAAGCAACAGGTAAATATCTAGGCATCTTCTTATGTCTAGTAGCAATAATTAAAGCTGTTATTACAACCAACATAATTACTAAAATCGTAACAACCTTAATTGCTTTCTGCATATATATACCAACAGTAGATATATGATTTAACATATCAAATTCACTCTCATAAATATCCATCGTACTATCTATGAAATTCTTAAAGCCATCATCTTCAGGTACTACATAATTTTTCTCAATTAAATTATTTCTAACATTTTCTTCTAATTTAGCTTGAATCTTACTAGTATCAAGTTCCTGTTTATTATAATCATAAATAATATCTAAAGCTTCTTCTGAAGTCTTTTTAACATCACTATGATTAAACATAGTATCTATTACTTTAGCATCTATACCAGATGAAATCATACTATCTTTCATCTTAGTCTTTAAATCTTTTTCTACTTCATTATAATAACTAGTAGTATATTGTCTTTCTACAAATGAAGAATTTAAAATAGTTAATCTCATAATAACTAAAAAAGTAGTTATAAATATCAATAGAGATAGTAAAAACATCTTAACATAACGTAATATTAATCTCTTCTTTGTCATTCACTATCACCTACTAACTTTGCATATACTACAAAACGATCATTTACATACCATAAATTATCTACTGGATAACAAGTATATAATATTAATAATTCCTCATCATTTTGAATTGGAAAAGCATCTTCATCACGATAATCTGCAATAGTTGTATTAACTACTTGATATTTAAAATCGCCATATATTGTTTCTACAAAGATTTCATCTCCAATATTTATTTGTGGTAAAGTATAAAATTGACCCTTACTATTATGAGCTGCTAATAACACACTTCCTCCTTCACCTGGAAATTGACTTAAAGCTGAATGACCTACTCCTTTAGCCAACTGAGAAGTATCATCTCCATGATAGATTGGTAAATCAACAGAAATACTTGGAATTTTTAAATTACCAAATGTTGTTCCCCAACTAGGTAGGGTAATTAATTCTTT
>CALCBO010000273.1 GCA_937897245.1 uncultured Caryophanales bacterium
ACTCTCATTCTCTCGATGACTAGATAATGTTTTCTTCGTACATTAATTCTTGTTTCATCAACAATAAATTCTCTTTCTACTTTCTTTTTAATTTCATTAGCTTCATCCATATTTGATGGATATACTTCAGCATCCATATTAAATTTAGTAAATATTTCTTCTGTTTCATCAATTAATTTATCTGCTTCTGATTGGAGCATATATTTAGTTAAGTCAGATTTGCCTAAAGTTGGAATAAAATTTAATTTACCATCAGAGAATGTACCTGCTCCTCCATATCCTGATAGAATACCACAAGGAGTACAATTCTGGCATGGTATTTTTAATTTGTTCATTGGACAAGATCTGTTCTTTACTTTTAATCCCCTATCTAATAGAACAATTTTTAAATTCTTGTTTTTTGTAATTAATTCATAGGCTGTGAATAACCCTGCTGGGCCAGCTCCTATGATTGCTATATCATATTTCAAAATACATCACCAAAGATATCATAACAAAAAATGACAAAAGAAAAAAGATTTTTACTGATTTTTTAGTTATAAATTACTTTTGGGAAATCATTTACATTCTTATTAAAAATAGTATATAATATATAGTTGTGTAATAGATGAGGAGTAGACATTATGAAAAAGACAATAAATATAGGTTTAGATATTGGATCAACTACAGTAAAAATAGTAGCAGTTGATCATGAATTAAATATTATATACCAAGATTATCAAAGACATTATTCAGATACTAAAAAGACTGTAAAAAAAATCTTGGGAGAGTTTTTAGAGAAGAATAATGATTATAAATATACACTTACTTTAACTGGGAGCGGAGCAATTACTTTAGCTAAATTTTTACATATGTCTTTTATTCAAGAAGTTATTGCTTGTAAGAATGCGATTGAAATTTATGCCCCTACTTGTGATGTGGCAATTGAATTAGGTGGAGAAGATGCTAAAATTATCTATTTTGATCAGACTATTGAACAGAGAATGAATGGTTCATGTGCCGGAGGTACGGGTGCTTTTCTTGATCAAATGGCTGTTTTATTAAATACTGATACAGAAGGATTAAATAAACTTGCTTTAAAGGGAGAAAAAATATATCCTATAGCTTCTCGTTGTGGAGTATTTGCAAAAACTGATATTCAACCATTATTAAACGAAGGTGTTAGAAGAGAAGATATTGCTTTATCTATCATGCAAGCTGTAGTTAATCAAACTATTTCTGGATTAGCTTGTGGTAAACCAATAAAAGGAAATGTTATCTTTCTAGGTGGTCCCCTAAACTATTTAGATGCTTTACGTAATCGTTTTATTAAAACTCTTCAATTAACTGAAGAAGAGGTATTAATACCGGACGATGCTAGATTATTTGTCTGTTTAGGAGCTGCTCTTAATAAAAATAGTGATGATAAATTAACTAGTAAAGATTTAGAAGAAATTATTAATAAAATAGATGATTTTCATGAAGAAGAATCTAATACGTTGGCTCCCCTATTTAAGAATAAAAAAGATTATAACGAATTTAAGAAAAGACAAGCCAAATATACTGTCAAAACTAAGAAATTAGATACTTATCATGGAGATGTATTTATTGGAATAGATGCTGGTAGTACAACAGCTAAAGTAGTCGCTATTGATAATGATGGAAGTTTATTGTATGAAAATTATCGTTCTAATCAAGGTACTCCTGTTGATACTGTTAAAGAAATGATTCTTGACTTATATGAAAAGCTACCAAAAGATGTTACTATTCGAAAAGCTGCTTCAACAGGTTATGGTGAACTCTTAATTAAGACAGCTTTTAATCTTGATTTAAGTGAAATTGAAACAATGGCTCATTATGAAGCTGCTAATTACTTTTTAAAAGGCGTAGAAAGTATCATTGATATCGGTGGTCAAGATATGAAATATATAAAGATTAAGAATGGTGCTGTTGATTCTATTATGTTAAACGAAGCTTGTTCTTCAGGTTGTGGTTCTTTTATTGAAACACTAGCTAAATCTTTAAATATGACAGTTACTGATTTTGTAACTTTTGCAGTTGAAGCAAAAAATCCTATTGATTTAGGTTCTCGTTGTACAGTATTCATGAATTCTAAGATTAAACAAACTCAGAAGGAAGGTCGACCACTTAGTGATATTTTTGCTGGATTGAGTTATTCTGTAGTTAAAAATGCTTTACAGAAAGTAATGAAGATAAGAGATAATGATACTTT
>CALCBO010000274.1 GCA_937897245.1 uncultured Caryophanales bacterium
GTATTAGTTAAATATCTTCCTACATATTTATAACCTGCGTCTTTAATAGTCTGAATCTTAGCAATTGTTAATTTTGTAGCTGTATCACAGCCAATTGCTGAACGCCCTACATTTCCATTACTACTTAATAAAGATTTAATAATAGTATAATCAATAAATCTATTCTTTAAATTAACAGTTACATTTTTATTATAGTCTGAAGAAAAATATCTCTCAACTAATCTTAAGTAAGTTCTTCTAGTAACCAAATTAGTAGTATCTCTAGCTAAATTCAAATAACCATCTACTACGTACATAGCAAGTAAATCAGGGTTCATTCGACTTCTTAAATAAGGATTAAATGATGTTTCATTAATTCTTTCTAATAATTCATATCTTCTATCTACAAACCTTTTATACATTTCACTTTGTGTTTCTATAAAACGTTTAAAATTCCATTTAAAGCCATAAGAAAAATAATCATGTCTCATCTCTTGATAATGTTGTTCATTCTCTTCACTATCTCGACTTATTAAATCAAGTTCATTACGCATTTCTCTTCCATTTAAAAAATCCGCATAAATAATAGGAAACTCTACACATAATTCACTAGGACTATTAATACTTTTTAATATCTCCAGTCTTTCTTGAAACTTCTTATCTAATTCATAACTACCTATCATAAATGGATCTACTTCAATATTTAAATATATAGCTAATTTTTTTATATAATCTTCATAACAAGGCCTAAAATAACCAATCAGATTCAATCCATCATTATAACAAACTACATTATCTAAATAATTAGCCCCATACTTTTGATAACGAAAAACATCATGATATATTTCCATAACTTGTCTTTTTAATTCTAGATAATCTCTTTCTGGATTATCACTAGCTACCTCTAATAATCCTTTAATATCAATAATAATTGTTGGTTTTTCTTTGTACATAAAAAAGCCTCCTGTTCCAACACAAGGCCCTCCCCCTCTTCTTATACTCAATATATCCCATAAACATATATTTTGTCAAGAAACCCCTGATGCTACAAAATATAATCTATATTTGTAATATCTTCATTTAACAACTTTGTAATTCTTAGTATTCCAAATTTTGTAAAAATATCTTTTAAATAAGAAAATTCATTTAAAAATAATTCAATTCTATATAACATCAAATAATCAATATTTTGAACCTTAATTGAACTAAAATAATCTATTATTAATTCTACATTATCTCTATTTAATCTAACTAATTCTAAAACACTATTATCATATTTTTTAATAATCTTAAAAACAATGTTTTCATCAAAACCCTTATCAATTAAAAACTGCATCTAACAATTCACCTTCTCTGATAAACAATCTTTCACTTCCCTAAAATTCTCTTCATTCATAATAGAATTATAAGTAACTGCAAACAATAAAGAATCCTCTTCTTTTTCTAAACCATAATATTTTAGAATATTCCATATTCTAATAACTTTATTTTTAGAAATAATTACTTCACCTATTCTATAACTAATATCATTATCAAGAATATAATCTTCTAATTTTAACAATTCATCATCTAATTCCCTATTTCTTAAAATAATTTTATCTTCTAAAGACTTCTTAATAATACTTATAAACTTATCTTTATTCTTTATTGGTAAATCAATAGTCATTGTTTTATCCCATTTATTATCTTCTTCTATCTCCCTATAAGGTATTTTTTCATAACCACTACCAGCAAATCTAGTAATTTCACCTCTTAAAGTAGGATTCTTACTACTTTTTCTAATAAAAGGTCCTTCTCTTAATAATGGTACTCCATACTCATTCTCCAACATATAAGAAGCATAAATATTAAAAAATATAATATCATCATAAGATGTAATATTACCTATATATTTTAAATTATTCTTAATATAATTATATCCTTCTAAACCACTCTCTATAAATTGATCTAATATTTCTCTAAAACTATTATTTAATAAACAAATAATCATTAAAGAATTAAAACTACTATCCAATTTATAATCATTAAAAGCTAAATAATTATTAACTAATATTTCATTATTCATTATAAGTAAACTTCTACTTTTTTGATAAACATCTTTAATATTAAATCCTAATTCTTCTAAGAATAAAATATTTTTTAAAAAATCATCACTTCTCCCAGCTATAATAACATGATTATTATCTAACATATTAATACTATTCTCATCTTCCAACTCCATCTCTCTTACTAAACATGGAATAATACTAATTATATCTTCAGGAACAAGTCCCTTTGTAATACTAAAAGTTGAAATAATAGAAAAAATATCTTTAGTACAATTAATTAACAAGATTGTTAATAATAAACTTTTATCTGGAAGTACTAATAAAGGATAATTATATTTTTCTAAACAATCAAATATTTCACTAATATTATCTATATCTCCATACTTAAATAATAAATCTTGATATTTCTTATCTAACCTATAAAAATC
>CALCBO010000275.1 GCA_937897245.1 uncultured Caryophanales bacterium
ATTATTATATTTAACACAATAATGTTTTTCTTCTGGAACACAGGCTTTTTTGTATCCTTCATATGTTACCTTATTACCTTTGTCATCATAATAATTATTATTAAATTTAACACAGTAATGTTTATCTTCTGGTTGTGTACATTGTTTTAAGAAATCATCTTTTGTAACAACATTACCAGTATTACCATAATAGTTACCATCTCTGTAACCACATACTGGATTACTTGGTGTAGGTGTAACAGGTACTACAGGTGTAGGTTTTTTTGGAGGATAATATGTTCCTCTATCAACATACCCTTTTACTGGAACATAACCAGTTGTCTTAGATCCTTTTACAGGAGTAGCTGTACCTTGTTTTTGACATACTTTGTCTTTACAATATGTATAGCATCCTAAATGAATTAAAATATAATCTTCTTTTTCACTGTCTTTCAAGTTTACTTTCAAGATATATTCTTCATTTAGTTTAGTTATTTTTACATAACTCTTTTCAACATCACAAGCTTTATTATTTTTGTCTATTAAAGCGATGATTATTTTTTTACCAATCATATCACTTAGAGTCATTGTATCAGACGCTCCTACTTCTTGCGGTAATCTTTCATCTGTATAATATGATATGGCAGCTTGTTTCATCTTATCAAGATTATTTGCAAATATCTGGGATGTTAATGCATTAAGCCCAGATAAATCGCAAGTCTGTCCTGTTGGACATGATTTTTGCTTATTTAAACTATGATTGGTTGTTACAGTTGGTGATATTAACTTAGGTAAAAACCAAATTAGCAATAAAGCGAATAATACTACTAGTATTATTTTTACTGCAAGGCTTCTAATTGGAAAACCTCTTCTTTCATATTCTTCTGTGTACATATTCAACTTCCCCCTTTGTCACATTGGCTCTTATTTTATCACTAAACATTAAAAAAGTCAAGCATTTTTTTATTCGTTTTCGTTCTTCTTTTTGAACATTTTGTTAAAAAAAAACAAACTATCATCATGATAATTTATTTATTTTTATTCTTTAATGTAACAATTGTCATACCTGTATTAAAATTATTTATTTTATAGCTGTCTACTAACTTATTTTTTTTAAGAGTATCCTGTGTTGTTTTTTTTATTATTCCTGTACCATTTCCATGAATAATTATAATATTTAAGTTTTTTAATTGATAATTATCTTCTATAAAATCTTGAATTAGAATTCTAGCATAATCTCTATCTATACCATGAAGATCTAGAGTTGGCCAAGAATTATATAACAGTGTCATAATCTAGAACTTCCTGTAGAGTTGGAATTGAATTTCTAGAACCTATTCTAGTAACTGAGATAGCTCCTGTTATACAAGCAAAACGAATAGCTGATTTTAAGGGATAATGATTAGCTAAAAAATATGTTAAAGCTCCATGAAATATATCTCCAGCTCCAGTTGAATCTAGTGCTTTAACTTTTATACTTGGAATTAATTCATAATTATCATTATTTTTGGTAAAGGCACCTTTATCTTCTAGTGTAATAATAATATTAGTTTGATAGTAATTTTCTAAAATCTGATGAACGGCTATTAGATTAGAAAGATCTTGATAATCAATTTTTTTATTAGTAAATTCTTCAGCGAAATCTTTAGAGCAAGCTACATAGGTTACTTTCTTACCTAGCATTCTTGTATCATCGTTTAATCTTCCTGCATCTAAAACACTTATTGCTTGGGGATTTTTTTCTAATACTTCTAGAGCGCTTTCTGGATGTTCACCATCTATTAAAATTGCATCTGCTTTTAAATCAATACTTTTACTTATTTTTCTTATTGGTGGTTGTTTAGAAGTTAAAATTGTTCTAGATGCATTACTCATATTAGCTATAATATAACTACTAGAAGTCATATAATTCTCTCGTTGTTCTAAATAGGTGGTATCTGCATTTACTTTTTTAAAGTCTTCTAATACTTTATCACCATAATAATCTTTACCAATAATTGATACAATACTAGTATCTAGTCCCCATTTAGCTAATAAATAAGCTCCATTAGATGCTGGTCCTCCACCACATTCAATATGATTTTTTATACGATATTTTTTATTTTCTATTGGATACTCTTCTATTGGTAGGGTTGTATCAAAGGTAGAATGTCCAACACAGATTACTTTCATATTTGTCACCTCTATTAATTATTTTTTTGTTTGCTCAAATGCCCATTCTAATGGATTTATCATATTGCCTTCAGAATCTTCATATTCTTCTTGGAATGTATAATTTTGAACTCCTCCATGTCCGGCATCTTCAAATGTATGAAGACTTGCGTTAGCTCCATTTTCTTGAAGGGTGTTAATAGCATCTACTGTTGTTCCATAATCGCAACCATCGTCCTGTGCTCCATGAAAAGCCCAAACATTTACATTTTGTGTTTCATCTAGGCTAGAAGGAACTCCACTAATTGGTACAAAAGCAGAGAAATAACCTGGGTTTCTTCCTATTAGTTGATAACCAGCTATCGCACCCATACTATGACCACTAATTGATACACGATTAGGGTCTCCATTATATTCATCCGCAACTGTTCCAGTTAGATTTACCAATGCATCTTGATAGTCAGAATTATAAAAATCATCGGTAGTTGAAGCTTGTGGACAAATAACTATTCCTGATGGATTAATTTGCTCTTCACTAATAATATTGGGTAAACCACAGTTTAATACTCCTCCCCCAGTCTCTCCTGAACCATGTAAATACATGTGAATTGGAAGATTATCTACTTTTTTGCCATAATCAGGAACATATAAATAGTAATCAACTCCAACACCATTTTTATCTGTATAATGTTCATTAGTAAAACTACCGTATGATGGTGTTCCTAGTGATTGTGAGGTACTAGCATTGACACTAACAGTACCAGTTGAAGAACCAGAATCTAATTGTGATGAAGCAGCTGATGCAATTAATGATCTTATCTCATTTGCTATTCTATTCTTATTATCTAAATGGTCTTTTAAATCCGCTTCAATTGCAGGAATATCTTCTTCATGATGTGTTCTTTTTGCTTCTTCTATGTTATATTCTAATTTTTCAATGTTTGATTTTTCTTCTATATATTCTTTATATCTATTTATAGCATTTCCAAAAGCTTCTGCTTGACTTTTGATTACTGATTTATAATTATCCATTATATCAGATGTCTGAGATTTAAAGTTTTTATATGAATCTCCTTCCCAACCATCACCTAAGTCACCCACTATTTCTGAATAACTATTTAAGTTTCTTACTGCATTATCCATATCTCCTTCAACTGTTCCAGGATCAACCATATATACACCACTTTTCTTATTGTTCTCATTATTATTATAACTTTTTTTTCTAAAATAAAGCAATACAAATATTAGATTATTTTTTTCATTTTACATATTACTTATTATTACTATCTTCTTAGTAATCTATGAATACCATCTTTAGTAATTTTTTCTATATAACTAGCGACAATTTCAATATCTGTATCAAAGTTATTCTTTACCCAGTAATCTATTACTCCTAATGCTCCATTAAATACATATACCAAAGAGTACAGAATTTCTTCTTTACTAATATTAGGATTATTAGTTATCCATAATTCACTTAGTTTTTTATAAGGTACTTCAAGAACATCATTAACAAAATAAACACTATTATTGGTATCAAATAGTATTTTTACAATTTTTTTATTTTTAAGAAATATTTTTAATATATCCATGGTAAAATCATATACTGTATATTCTCTGATATTAATAATTGCATTAGAATTCTTAATATCATCAACGAATGATTCCTGGATTTTTTTTAATAAATCATAAATGTCATCATAATAACGATAAAAAGTTGCTCGGTTAATATCAGCTATTTGACATATTTCCGTTACTGTAATATTACTTAAGTCTTTTTGTTCCAAGAGACTTAAAAATGTATCTTCTATTGTGTTTTTTGTATATTTTACTCTTCTATCCATAATGCTCCTCTCTTATTAAACAATTATCTTATTTTTGTTTAATAAATTACAATTTTAAAATAATTGTTGGTTGATAATTAGTTCTTCTCAATTATATAATGGTTTAGGAGATTATTCAACAAGTGTTTAAAAAAAGGAGATAGGTATGAATATATTAAAAAAATTTAAAAGAATAATAAATAAAAAGAGTAATCCTTGGGATAAGTTCTATCCTAAAGATAAAAGAGATGTTATAGTTCCAGAGGGTTCTTTATATGAATATGTTAGTAGATTGAATAAAGATAGATTAAATAATGAAGCTATTAATTATTTTGGAAATAAAATGAATTATAGAGAGTTATTCTATAATATTGATTTATGTGCTAGAGCTTTTACTAGTCAAGGTGTAAGATGTGGAGATGTTGTTAGTATATGTATGGCTAATACTCCAGAGGCTGTTATTAGTTTTTATGCTGTTAGTAAAATTGGGGCTATCGCTAATATGATTCACCCATTATCTAGCGAGGAAGAAATTAAAGAATCTGTTAACAGTACTAAGAGTGTAGTGATGGTTGCTATTAATCTAACTTATAAGAATATAATGAATATTATTAATGATACAAGTATTTATAAAGTAATTATGGTATCACCTAAAGATAGTATGCCTAAAATGACTGGTATAGGATATTTTTTATTAGAAGATAGAAAGATTAAAATACCTAAAAAGAGCGAAAAGTTTGTTAGATGGAATAATTTTATTGAAAAAGGAGTTAATTATCGACAAGATACTTTAGTTTCTAGAGATAAGAGTGATCCTGCAGTTATTCTTCATAGTGGTGGAACTACTGGAACTCCTAAAAATATTGTATTATCAAATGGTAATATTAATGTAGTACCAGAACAAGCTAGGATTTCTTTATATGATTTAGATGATACTGATAAAATGTTATGTATATTACCGATGTTTCATTGTTTCGGATTAGTAGAAACTATTCATTTCCCAATATCATCAGGACAAGAACTGATATTAGTTCCAAGATTCGATGCAGCAAGATTTGATAAGTTATTGATAAAATATCAACCTACAATTATTCCTGGGGTACCTACCCTATTTGAAGCTTTAATTAAAAATAAGCATATGGAAAATGTTGATTTAGCAAACGTTAAATATGTAGTATCTGGAGGAGATACATTAAATGAAGAAAAAAGTATTGCTGTTAATAAGTTTTTAAAAGAACATTTATGTCAACATGAAATTGTTCAAGGATATGGACTTACAGAAACAAGTGGTGGTTGTATCTTCCCTACTAGAGGTGCAGATTTAGCAGGAGCTAGTGGAATTCCTTTACCTGGAAATATGATTAAAATAATTGATATTAATACTAAAGAAGAAGTAAAACCATATGAAAAAGGAGAAATACTAATTAGTGGTCCTTCAGTTATGATGGGTTATTTAGATAATGAAAAAGAAACTAATGAAATCTTAGAAAAAGATTCTAAAGGAAGAATATGGGTTCATACTGGTGATATGGGATATGTTAATGAAGATGGTGTTATGTTCTTTGTTCAAAGAATAAAACGTTTAATAATAGTTTCAGGATATAATGTATTTCCATCACATATTGAAGATGTTTTAAATAAACATCCTAATATTATTAATTCTTGTGTCGCAGGTATTCCTCATCCATATAAAGTACAAGTACCTAAAGCCTATGTAGTTTTAAAAGAAGGAGTAAAAGATTCACATAAAGTAAAAGCTGATATTAAAGAATATTGTTCTAAGAATTTAGCTAAATATATGATTCCTAAAGAATTTGTCTTTAGAGAGAGTTTACCTAAAACAATGATTGGTAAAGTAGATTATAAAGAATTAGAAAAAGAAAATGACTAGGTTTTAGTCATTTTTATTCTCTTTTTTACTTTTGAAATAGCTCTTGCAGGACAAACTAGGCGACATAAATGGCATCCCTTACATTTAGTTGGTATTAGGATAGGCTTTTTGTTATTAAATTTTATTGCTTGATGACCACCATCTCTACAAGATAAGTAACATCTACCACAGCCAATACATTTATCATAATTAAATAACGGTAGTTCTATGGTGTTTTTTTCCAGTTCTTCATTTGGTACTAATTTATCAATAGAAAGACCTACTATGTCGCTTACTTTATGATAATTGTTTTCTAACATATAGATTTTTAGTCCTTGAATTAAGTCTTCAATTATACGATAACCATATTCCATTACAGCGGTTGTTACTTGGATAGTGGTACAACCTAAGTGAATAAATTCTAGGGCATCCTTAAAATTATAAATTCCACCCATACCACTATAATCTAACTCTTTTAGATCTTTATTATTTACCATTTCTGCAATAAATCTTAATGCAATTGGTTTTACAGCTCTTCCAGAATATCCTCCTATAGCGGTTTTACCGTTTACTTCTGGGGCAGGAACATGAGTATCTAGATTTATACTTGTTATACTTTTGATAGTATTTATTGCAGCAATACCATCTGCTCCCCCTTTTTTAGCAGCTAGAGCTGGAATACACATATCAGTTATATTAGGAGTCATTTTAGCAAGTATTGGTATATTAGTATTATTCTTTACTACTCTTGTATATTCTTTAACTAATTCTTCATTCTGACCGATTGCTGAACCCGTATCTTTTTCTTTCATGTTTGGACAAGAAAAGTTTAGTTCTATTAAATCAGCTCCAGCTTTGGTTACTTCTTTAGTTAAAAAAGCCCATTCTTCATTATCTCTACCCATAATTGAAGCAATTATTATTTTGGTAGGAAATTCTTTTTTTAGTTTTTTTATCATTTCCATATTCTCAGAAACAGAAAATTCCGATAACTGTTCGATGTTTTTAAAACCTAGGAAAGAGCCGTTCTCATTTTTAAGTACAGAAAATCTAGGAGATGATTCATGCATAGGTATCATACTAATTGTTTTAGTAACTACTCCACCCCAGCCCATTTCTAAAGCTCTTTTACACATTTCATATTTACTTGAGACAATTGATGATGATAATAAAAAGGGATTTTCTGTTTTAACACCACATATTTCACTACTTATATCTATATCGTTTAGTTTATCTTTACTATCTATATTTTGGATATTATTCATAATATATTTCACTATAGTATGTATATCAACATTTAGAGGGCATTTATTAGAACAGTTGGTATTTTTTTCTAAGTAGTTTAATTCTTCTTTTATTAGTAATCTAGCACCTTTAAGATTATTAAATTTTAAAGCTCTAATTATTCTTGATGGTTCTATATTTTGATATATTTTATCACAAATAGCGTCGTAGCAACAAACACAACTATTTATTTCTTTTTTTATTTTTAATAATTCTTCTTTTTTCATTACTTTTTCCTTTCAATTTATTATTTATATTGATAGATTATCAAAGTCTTTTACTCCTTTTTTGATTAAAACTAGATATAGAATAATATCTATAATTAGATAAATAAAAGTAAGTACTATAAGTATAATAAGAGAGTTAATTTTACCTACAATACTAGATATTATTACTATATTTATTATTAATAATATCATTCCTAACATAACAGCTAAAAAAGAACTAGTACTTTGTTTAACAACTTCACTGGAGTTTTCAGCATCTAATTTGGGATATTTTAGATTAATAATAATACCTATAAAATGAGATACTAATGGCATTAGTATTGATAGTATTATTAATAATAGAGATTCTATCAAATTTATTTTAAAACTAATAAATAGAATAATATCCCCTACTAATAGTATAGGTGTAGTTAGTAATAGAGATGAATATATTTTAGACATAAGTATGGTTTTAGAACTTAGAGGAAGAGATTTTAAAATATTAATATTTCTACCTTCTAGGCTAATTACTGAATTAGTAATCGAAGTCATAAAACTTGTAAAAACTATCAAAAATAGAATTAAGATTGATAAGTTATCTAATAAATCTTTTTTATCTAAAGGACTAATACCACTATTAATAATTAGAGTTATTATACTATCAAATTTATAAGATAGACTAATACTTAGGATTAAGAATAGTATTAATCCAAAACCAGCATTAATAATAAAGACTGGGGTTTTAAAAAAAGTATTTAATTCTTTATTAATTAGAGCTTGATAGATATTTTTTTTCTTTATTTTTAAGTCTTTTTGATTATTTTTAGAAGTAGTTATAACAGTTTTTAGACGGGAGTTTATTTGAAAA
>CALCBO010000276.1 GCA_937897245.1 uncultured Caryophanales bacterium
AGAAATCATATATGCATACTGCCTAAAATATGGAGTGAGTTACAGCAGTGCCTTACTGATGGCGGAGCAGTTCTTAAATAGGAATCATAAAAAAGAACAAAATAATAATCCAATGACGCAGATGATGAAGGAAGAATTTCAGAAGGTAAGAGGGGAAGAAGATTTATTTGCGTTTATAATGAACCACCGGATGCAAATGGGAAACAGTCATAATACGGCATATGCTTATTTTGAAAAAATGCTTTCTGTTTTGTCAGGTGAAGCAATGGAAAAAGAGGAAAAGTATTCTATGGAATACATTGCAGAAAACATTCCAAGGGAATACAGCAAAAAAGATGAAATCAAAAAGGCTTACGAAAATATAGCCAAAGCCGATTTATACTTTGCAAGGGCTCGAAACAGCAGAAATTACGGTTACTGGAAGTATGCAAGTGACTTTATGGGAATTGGAGTAAGCTCATCCAAAAAAGAGACCTATAAAAAATTCACAAAGATTCAAAGTCCAACAATCTTCACATTAATGGGGAGAAACAGAGGCAAAAGAAACCTGAGAGACGGAATTGCCGAAAAGATGACACAAAAGATGCACGTTTCACATGCTGTGGGCATTTCAATGTTCCCTTATCTGGAGATAATGTTTAAAAATGATGAGCTTGCATGGGAAATCTCTGACTTTTTAGAATTGGAAGATGATGAAATCAAACGATTCAGGAAAAAGAAAATTCCTAAGAAAGTCGTT
This sequence comes from uncultured Caryophanales bacterium, assembly GCA_937897245.1. Next base: position 740 of record CALCBO010000276.1, read on the forward strand.
GACAAAATGGAAAAGCAAAAAGCTCAGATGAGAGTTGAAGAGCGTGACAGAAGATTTGAAGAACTTCAAAATCAAATGATGAATGCACCTCAGGAAGTTGGCGAAGAGGAAATTACTGAAACTGCTATTGAAGCTCCTGTTGAGGAAGAACTTCCATTTGAAATTCCGGGAATCACAGATGAACCTATTGAAGAAGAAATCACTTCAGCATTTGAATTCAATGAAGAAAAAGTACAATTGGAAGTCAAGGAAGTTATACCAAAAATAAAAACTCCTGTTAAAGAAGAAAAAGTTTTAAAGCCAGTGGAGAGAAAACCTTTGAAAGATTATAAATTTCCACCTTTATCGTTATTAAAGACAAAATCAACAAATAATTATATGAACGAGAAAGCGAGCGCTCAGGAAAATGCTAGAAAGCTTACTGCTGTATTAAAACAGTTTGGAGTAAGAACTACTGTAGAAAATGTTGCTATTGGGCCAAGTATTACTAAGTATGAATTAAAGTTAGAAGTTGGTACGAGAGTAAATAAAATTTTACAATTACAAGATGATATTAAACTTGCTTTAGCTACAGCTGATATTCGTATTGAAGCGCCTATACCTGGTAAACCATATGTAGGAAGTTCCTAATTCTAAACCTTCAGTAGTTGCTTTCAAAGATGTTTATCAGGGAGCTTTTCAAAAAGTTAGTGTTGAAGAAAATAAATTAGGTGTAGTATTAGGGAAAGATATATCAGGTAAGCCTATTATTGCAGAATTAGATAAAATGCCTCATTTATTAATTGCAGGAGCTACAGGTAGTGGTAAGTCTGTTTGTATAAATACTATTATTACATCTTTATTAATGCGTACTCATCCTGATGAAGTTAAACTTATCTTAGTGGATCCTAAAAAAGTAGAATTATCTATTTATAATGGTGTTCCTCATCTATTAACACCTGTTGTTACTGACCCTAAAAAAGCAGCTGGGGTTTTAAGAGAAGTTGTAAGTGAAATGGAAAGAAGATATGATGTTTTTGCTAGTGTAAATGCTAGAAATATAAAAGGATATAATGAATATGCAAAAGAATATAATTCAAAAGCTAATGATGAAGAATTAAAAGAGATACTATCTTATCAAGTTGTTATTCTAGATGAGGTTGCTGATTTAATGATGGTTGCTAGCAAAGAAGTAGAAGATTGTATTATGCGTATTGCACAAATGGCAAGAGCGGCTGGTATACATTTGATTGTTGCAACTCAAAGACCGTCTACTGATATCATTACTGGTGTTATTAAAGCTAATATTCCTTCACGTATTGCTTTTGCTGTTTCTTCAAGCATTGATTCAAGAACTATATTGGATACAAGTGGTGCGGAAAAATTATTAGGAAAAGGAGATATGTTATTTTCACCTATGGGGTCTTCTTCACCAATTCGTGTTCAGGGTGCTTTTGTTTCTGATGATGAAGTTGCTGAAATAGTTCATTTTGTTTCACAACAAAGAGAAGCAGTATATGAAGAAAAATATATGAATGTTAAATCAGTAGGAGCAAGTTCTTCTTTTGATGATGATGATAATGATGAAGAATATGAACAATGTCGAGAATTTGTAATTCAGACTCAAAAGGCAAGTACTTCATTACTTCAAAGACGATTTAAAATCGGATATAATAAAGCTGCCAGAATTATTGATCAATTAGAGGAAAATGGTATTATTGGTCCTCAAAACGGTAGTAAGCCTAGAGAAGTCTATGTGAAACAATATAGTGAAGAAGATTTTTAAAAAGGATGTAATTATCATCCTTTTTTTTAATAAAAGATTTTTTTAGCTTCTATTTATCTTGTGAGGGGATTTTTTTGATGATATATTTAAATTAGGATAATGATATTTATGTGTATAGCTAGTGCATAAATAAAAGAAAGGAAGGGTTTGATTATGGCTAAAGTACATATAGAAAGTGTTCGAGAACTTGTCGAAAAGGCCGGAGAGATAAGAAAGAAGCTTGCCTTAGGAACAAGACGTATTGGTAATGTTCATATTGGAGGACCAATGTCTGCTACTGACGCTGCAGTAGCTATTTATTACAAATATATGGATTTTGATCCAGAAAATTTAGATAATCCTAATCGTAATCAGTTTATTTTAAGTAAAGGACATAATGGTATTTTACTATATACTATTTTTTGTGATATGGGAATTTATGATTGGGATTTATTATTAGATACATATAATACAGTTGGACATCCTTTTGGACCTCATCCAAATAGAAAATATGTAAAAGGAATAGAAGTATCTACGGGCTCTTTAGGACATGGTTTGTCTTGGTGTTGTGGTATAGCCCATGCAAATCGTAATAGGAATATTAGAGCAAGAATCTTCTGTATGTTAGGTGATGGTGAAATGGAAGAAGGTTCTAATTGGGAAGCTATTTTATATGCTTCATCTAAAAAACTAGATAATATTGTTGCAGTTGTAGATTTTAATCATTGTTCAGCTGCTTTTGAAACAAATGAGAATGTTAAATGGGGAGATAAAGGTGGACCAGAAGGTTTAGCAGATTGTTATCGTGCTTTTGGATGGAATGCTGTTGTAGTTGATGGTTCAAAGATGGCTGATATTGACAAAGTGTTATCTGAGCTTCCAGAAGTAACATTGAGCGGTAAGCCGAATTGTATAATTTGTAATACTCAAAAAGGTCAAGGGGTTAAATTTATGGAAGAACGACCTTCTGCTTGGCATATTGGTGGTTTTTCTGATGAAACATTAGAAGAAACGATTGAATTGATTGAAAAATATACTCAAGAGAGATTAGCGGAGGTGGAATAATGGCAGGCTTTACATTTTGTTGTGGTGATTTTGTTAATATGATGGATG
>CALCBO010000277.1 GCA_937897245.1 uncultured Caryophanales bacterium
TATCATTATTAGTAATTTGATAGTTGAACGAAATATCATTGAATCACAAAAGAAAAACAAAATAGAAATACAAAAAATAGAATGTTTAGAACAATTTAGAAAAATAGATAGAAATTGTGAGGTTAATAGTTTAAAAGTATTAAATGCTTTTCATAGTAGTGATATAACTGAAGCTTGTTTTAATTCTACTACTGGGTATGGTTATAATGATTTAGGTAGGGATAAGATAGAAGAAGTATTTAAGAAGGTGTTAGGCGCAGAAGATGCTATTGTGAGAAGTCAATTTATATCAGGATCTCATGCACTTACAGTATGCTTTTTTGGATTACTTCGTCCTAATGATTTATTACTTAGTATTACTGGTAAACCATATGATACTTTAGATGAAGTAATTGGGATTGTGGATAATCCTAGTTCTTTAAAAAGTTTTGGAGTTAAGTATGACCAAATAGATTTAATAGATAATGATTTTGATTATGGAAAAATAGAAGATTATTTAGCTAATAATAAAGTAAAAGTAATAGAAATTCAAAGAAGTAAAGGTTATTCTACTAGAAATAGTATTACTATTGATAAAGTAGATAAAGTTATTAAGTTAATTAAAAAAATAGATTCTGATGTTATTATTATGATAGATAATTGTTATTGTGAATTTGTAAGTGAAAAGGAACCATGTGAAGTTGGGGCTGATGTAGTAGTTGGAAGTCTTATTAAAAACTTAGGTGGTGGAATAGCCCCTAATGGAGCTTATATAGCAGGTAGAAGTGATTTAGTTGAATTATGTGCTGAGAGACTTACTTTGCCTGGAGAAGGAAGAGAAGTAGGTCCAACACTGGGAATTAATAGACAAATACTTCAAGGTATTTATATGGCGCCTAGTGTAGTAGCATCTGCTTTAAAGACTGCAGTTTTAGCTAGTCGTACTTTAGAATTATTAGGATATGAGGTAGAGCCTAAATATGATGAAGAACGTGCTGATATTGTACAAAATATTATTTTTCATAATCCTGATAAGTTAATTGAATTTACAAGAGGTATTCAAGAAGGATCAGCAATTGATTCTAATGCTTTAGTAGAAGCATCAGAAATGCCTGGTTATTTAGATAAAGTAGTAATGGCTAGTGGTTCATTTACACAGGGTTCTTCTATAGAATTATCTTGTGATGGACCAGTTAGAGAACCATATATAGCTTATATGCAAGGGGCTTTAACTTATCCATATGGAAAAATAGGATTAATGAAGGCAATAGAGAGACTTAAGAATATGAAATAAAATGCATATTCTTTTTTTTATTTCATATTATTTAGAAAAGGAGATATTGATGATAATATGATAAAGAAACAAAATTTATGGTTTTTAACATTATTTAGTTTAATATTAGTACTTGGAGTATATTATGTAACTATACCTAATGATTATTTAGCCTTTGGTAATGTAAAGACAAATAATAAGACAAAGAAAAAAGATGAAGCAGTTACTTCAGAAGTAGTTGAAGAAAGTCCCCTAACAGCTATGAGAGTAAATCTACAAGAAGAAAGAATAGAAGAGATGAATGTTATTCAAGAAAAGTTAACTTCAGATCAATTAAGTAATGAAGAAAAGAATAATTATTATGAACAATTAAAGTATTTAAACGAAGTTCAAGGTAGAGAAGAAGCTATTGAGAAGAAGATAAAAGATAACTATAAACTAGATTGTTTTACTAGAATAGATAATAATAATATTTCAGTTGTTTGTGTATCTAGTGAGCATGATTCTACTTTAGCTAATAATATAATGAGATTAATTCAGAGTGATTATAAAGATAAAATGAATATTACTGTTAAATTTCAAAAAAAGTAAAGTAAAGTTTACATATCCTATTAATTTTTTTCTACCACTTTTTGATGATTAATATTATAATGAAATCATAGTGGTAGGTGTGATATATGAAAAATAATAAAAAGTGTTTATTAATAATTATTTTATTATAACTGTTTACTTATAAATTTTTTATTATTTTCAATTATTTCACTATTTTTTATATTCGATTTACTAGTCATTTCATTCATTTGTCCAAATGTAGAATAAAAATCTTTATTTGATGTATATACATTTACATCTTGATTATCTCTAATTAATATATCAAAGTCATTTTGTATTGCAATTTGCTCTAATTTTGATTCTAAATCATAAACTTGTCCATTATTATAATACTCATTTATCGTTTGATATACAGATATTAAAGCTTTTCTTTTACTATATAAATAAAACTGTCCAAATACAAAATTATTTACTAATACTAAAAATAAAATTATTAATAATATTACAGCAGATAGTGTTATAAATAATCTTATTCTTACTGAA
>CALCBO010000278.1 GCA_937897245.1 uncultured Caryophanales bacterium
AGTGCAGGGAGTTGTTGAGTGACCCAGCAAATGGTTTTACCATTCGCATAGGAAACCGCCTTTATGCACATAAAAAACATTTAGATAGATGGATAGAAAATCGGATTTACTAAAAACGTGATTGAAAGCAAGTATTTGATTTGGTAAAATATCAGTATCAAGTAATTCTTTAAATTCTCTTAACTTATGAAAAACACAATAATGACCTACACCACCAAGACTAGTAACACAACCAAAACCAATTGGCAAATAATCTAATCTTCCAGCAATCAAGTCATTTTCTTCAATAGATCTAAATAAAGCAGGAAACAATACCTTTAAACAGTTTAATTCTCTTATTGCCTTATCCAGATATTTGCTTTTTTTATGAACTTTAGTATATTCTTCCATAATTCTTAATTGATCCTGTGGTGATTTTTCACATGGAATTTTTTTTGATACCTCCACATTTTGTGGTCCATCTATATTGACTCTTACCATCATCATCCATCCTTTACACACTATTACATATTCATTATACCTTTAACAAAAAAACTCCTCAATGAGAAAAGGAATTATTAATATATTTCCATCACCCAATATCTTCAGTTCATATTCTTGCATTAAAACATCATCATGACTCAATTTACTATAATAGACTCGCATAGAAAATATTATAAATTTAACTATAAATAATATCTTCCTTAAAAAAAGTGAAATTATTCATTCAACGTATAAACTACAACCCGTATATAGATCGTTAATTCCGCTAAAATTCTAAAACAATATATTATCCTCATTTTTCTAATGCTTTCAAATTCCTAATAAAAAAACTCTCTAATGTCTAAAAACATTAAAGAGTTTCTTCATTATTTTTCTAAACTATCTTTATATTCTAGATATTCATCATATGTAGATAATCTATCAATACATCCATCATCAGTTAATTCAATAATCCTATTTGCAATAGTTTGTACAAACTGATGGTCATGAGATGTAAAGAAAATATTTTCTTTAAAACGAATTAATCCTTCATTTAAAGCTTGAATAGATTCAAGATCTAAATGATTAGTAGGTTCATCTAAAATAAGAACATTAGAATTAGCCATCATCATTTTAGCTAACATACATCTTACCTTTTCTCCCCCTGATAAAACATTAGCTTTCTTTAAAGCTTCTTCTCCAGAGAATAACATTCTACCTAACCATCCTCTTAAATCTTGTTCATATACTTCTCCAACTGCGAATTGTCTAAAGTTAAATCACAGTTTTCAAAGAATTCTGTATTATCTTTAGGGAAATATGATTGTGAAGTTGTTACTCCCCATTCAAAAGTTCCTTCATCAGGTTCAATCTCTCCAGTAATAATCTTAAATAAAGTAGTAACTGCCAATTCATTATCTGATACAAAGGCAATCTTATCTTTAGGAGAAGCACTAAATGATACATTATTTAATACTTTTACATCACCTATTGTCTTAGATAATCCTTCAACATTTAAAATAATATTTCCAACTTCTCTTTCAGCCTGAAAACCAATAAATGGATATCTTCTTAAAGAAGGTTTAATATCTACCATTTCTAAGTTATCTAATAATTTTTTTCTACTTGTTGCTTGTTTTGCTTTAGAAGCATTAGCACTAAAACGTGCAATAAATTCTTCTAATTCTTTCTTTTTAGCTTCAGCTTTCTTATTTATTTCTTTAGCTTGTTTTAACATCATTTGTGAATATTCATACCAGAAATCATAGTTTCCTACATATAACTGAATCTTACTATAATCAATATCAGCAATATGAGTACATACTTTATTTAAGAAATAACGGTCATGTGAAACAACAATAACTGTATTAGGGAAATTCATCAAGAAATTCTCTAACCATCTTACACTCTTCAAATCAAGACCATTTGTAGGTTCATCTAACAATAAAATATCTGGATTTCCAAATAACGCCTGAGCTAATAAGACCTTAACTTTCTGACGTTCTCCTAATTCTTTCATCGGAGTATATAAGTACTCTTCTCCTATCCCTAAACCATTTAACATAATTGAAGCATCAGTTTCAGCATTCCAGCCATCCATTTCCGCAAACTCACCTTCAAGTTCAGCAAGTTCAATACCATCTTCATCATTAAAATCAGCTTTACTATATAATACTTCTTTACGTTTCATAATTTCATAAAGCTTAGCATTACCCATAATAACTGTAGTTAACACATCATATTCATCATAAGCAAAGTGATCCTGTTTTAATACAGATAATCTTTGTCCTTCACTAATAACCACTTCACCTTTATTAGGTTCTATTTCACCAGATAATATTTTCAGAAAAGTAGACTTACCAGCACCATTAGCACCAATAATTCCATAACAATTACCTTCTGTAAATTTAACATTTACATTTTCAAATAATACTCTATCACCATATCTTAAACTCACATTTTGTGTTGAAATCATAATTAATCTCCTTTACATAAAGTCCATACTATTATACCTAATATAAATATTTTTGCAAACAAAAACGGAATCTTATAATTCCGTCTTACTATAAATAGCTTTTCCAATGATTCTAACAGGCAAATTTTCAATATCCTCACGACTAAAATATCTATTTTCCACCAAAGGATTAGCAGCCTCCAAAATCATCATATCCTGTTTCAAGACAACTCTTTTCAAAGTCACTTCATCACCAATCATAACTATACCAATATCACCACTATGAAGAGTATTCGTTTGTTTTACATAAACAAGATCACCATCCATGATACCAGCACCTTCCATAGATTCACCAGTAACCCTTAAAAAATAATCACCTTTTTTACTATCTTCCATAGTCACTTCTTCTTGACCTAAATAGTTTTCATCACCAAATAAATCATACCCTGCTTTCACATACCCTAATATAGGTTTATAAAACTGAATCATCTTCCCCTTCAATAAAATCTCAACATCCATTCCAATCAATTGACTTAATCTTTGCATTGGTTCTTCTTGTAAAGATTTCACTTCACCAGATAACCATCGTGATACTGTAGATTTATTCACACCAACCTTTTTAGCAATATATTCATTAGAAACCTGATATTTATTTTTATAATCCAAGATAATCTGTTTTAGTTCCATAAGTACACCTCTAGCTCATTATATCATCTCATGTTGCATTATCAAACAATTTATGCAACATTTTTATTT
>CALCBO010000279.1 GCA_937897245.1 uncultured Caryophanales bacterium
ACAATAATTGGTGGTTTTATTAAAGATTATGAGTATGCAATGATTCCCTATGTTTTAGCAGAAAATCCTGCATTAACTAAAAAAGAAGCTTTTAGATTATCTAAAGAATTAATGAAGGGTTATAAATGGCAATTATTTATAGTAGATATGTCATTGGTTGGTTGGTATATTCTAGATTTCTTTACAATGGGATTATTAGGGTTATTATTTATAGATGCTTATAAAGAGTATATTTATGCTGAATGGTATTATAAGATTAGAGAGAATAAGAAGAATGATATTACTGATACTAAGAAGTTAAATGATACTTATTTATTTAATAATAAAGAAGGATTATTAGTATATCCAGATGATAAAATAAAAGTTCCTGTTAAAAGAATTCAGATTAATACTGATTATAATCAAGATTATCCTATTAGAAATCTTATATTATTATTTTTTACAGCTTCGTTTATTGGATATTCTTGGGAAGTGTTTCTACATTTGTTGAAAGATGGGGTGTTTGTTAATAGAGGAGTTATGTTTGGTCCTTGGTTACCAATTTATGGGTTTGGTGTAGTATTAATATTAGGTTTATTGAAACCATTTAGAGATAGACCACTGTTATTCTTCTTTATGGCAATGTTAATGGCTGGAATACTTGAATATTCTACTGCTTGGGGAATGGAGACATTTTTACATAAAAAATGGTGGGATTATTCTGGTTATTTTATGAATATACATGGAAGAGTATGTTTAGAAGGATTATTAGTATTTGGTTTAGGTGGAGCTGCAATAACATATTTTTTAGCACCTATTTTAAATGCTTTGTTTAATAAGATTAAATATAGAATAGTTATTATTATATGTGTTATATTATTATCATTATTTGGAGTAGATGCAGTATATTCTTCAATGCATCCAAATACAGGGGAAGGTATTACAGATTAGGAGAGGTGATTATTAGATGAGAAAAAAACATTGTTCTAATTGTGGGGCTCCAATTACATCGGAGATTTGTCCTTATTGTCATGTTAAAACAGGGTTAGATACTAAAAATGCAGATATGGAATATCCTTTGTTAGAATGTAGAGAGTGTCATCTTAATTTTTGGAATTTATGGTTTCCATTAATATTTGCAGTTAGCTTTGGCTTTTTTGGTTTTATTTTTCCACTTATTTTTCTGTTATCTTCTAGTGAGTCAATTGTTGAAATACTATTATTTTGTAGTATATTTGCGATAGTTGGAGTGGTATCTTTTATTATTGTATTTAGAAATGTTTTTCGTAATTATATAGTAAAGAAAAAAGGAGTAGAAATAGAAGCTACAGTTTATGGTTATATGGATGATAATGTTATTCTTAATGGTAGTCCTGCTCAGATTGTTAAATTATTAATTAATACTGATGAAGGATTAAGATTTATATTATATCAATTAGGAGATACTAAACATCCATTTAAGATTAATAGTAAAATAAAAATATTAAAGCATTATGATTTGTTTTATATATCAGATAAGTATTAAAGATTCTTCAGAGAGTCTTTTTACTTGTTTATGTTTTAGGGGTTTGATATACTGAATTTAGATAATTATATTTTAAGAAGGAAGAATGGTAGTATGAGTAAAGATAAAGAATATTTTAAAAGACTTGATTATATTAGAATATTATCTTGTTTTTTTGTATTACTTTATCATTTAAATATAATGCCAGGTGGTTTTTTAGCTGTTTGTACTTTCTTTGTATTAAGTGGATTTTTAAGTTATGTTTCAGCTTATAATAAAAAGAATTTTTCTATAAAGAAGTACTATTTTAATAGAATTAAGAAGATATATATTCCTTTATTAGTAATAGTTTCACTAACAGTAATAGGGACTACTATATTATCAAGTACATGGTTAAATTTAAAAAAAGAAAGTATATCAGTACTTCTTGGTTATAATAATTTTTGGCAATTAGGAGCTAATTTAGATTATTTTACTAGACATGTATCTTCACCATTTATGCATTTATGGTATATAGCTATTTTAATGCAGTTAGAATTAGTATTTCCATTTTTATTTTTAGGGCTTAGAAAATTAGATGAAAAGTATAATGAATATTCTTCAATTATTGTTCTTGTGACATTAGCTTTATTATCTACTTTGTTCTTTATATATATGAGTATTACAGATAATATAATGGTAGTTTATTATAATACTTTTTGTAGATATTTTTCTTATATTTATGGTTTGTTGTGGGGAGTTGTGTATTGTAAGTATAGGAAGATATTATCTAAGAAGTTAGATAAGATTAGTGATATTATGTTTATAGTATATGGTATTTTAATTACTATAATGTGTTGTTTTATATCTTCTAAATCTAATATTTATTTCTTATATATGATTTTAATATCTATATTTAGTTGTAGATTTATTAGATATAGTATGATTAAAAAAAGAAGAAGCACAAGAAAGAATAAAGTAGTTAGTCTTTTAGCGGGAATTAGTTATGAAGTATATTTAGTACAATATCCAATTATTTTCTTATTTGAAGGAATAATATTAAATATTATTTTTAAAGATATAATTATTGTATTATTAACACTTGTTATTTCTTATATATTACATATAGTTTTAGGACGTTCTTTTAAGAATAAAAATATTAATAAGGGATGTTTAATATTAGTTATAATTATAATAATAAGTGGATTATTATTAATTATTATGGCTAAAGATAATACAAAAGAAATGAAAATGTTAGAAGATAAGTTAAATCAAAATATGAAGTTAATTAAAGAAAAGAAAAAAAGGAGTGAAGAAGAAAGAAAGAA
>CALCBO010000280.1 GCA_937897245.1 uncultured Caryophanales bacterium
ATGTAATTTTGTATTTGTAGCAACACATGTTCTCATTATATTTCCAGTGTTTTGTGGTATTTCTGGTTCAAATAGTACAATATTATTCATATTAGTTCCTCCAATACAAAAGGAGATTACTCTCCTAATTCTCCTATTTTGTTAATTTCTAAAAATTGCTTTGTTTTAGGAACTGTTAAAGGTTTGTTTTCACTGCCTTGTAATATTCTAGTTAATTTTCCATCTTCAAATATCACGAAAGCAGGATATTCACTAGTTAGTTTTACCTTATATTGATATCGGTTATTAAAAGTGTCAATGAAGTTTTCTTGATCTATATCAGTTAAATTAAGATATACAATTTGATTAGCATAATTATCTTTCTTTTTTAGTAACTTTTTGAATTTCCTTTCAAATGAGCGACATTCCTCATCGGGAGCTGTACACATATAAACAACTGCTTGAGGTGTATCTAAGACATAATGCTCTAAATCTTCTTGATATATTTCAGATAAGACTCCTTGTATTTCTGGTATTTTTCTTTGTTCTTCTTCATTTAAATTGTATAGTTTGGAAATATATAAAACTATACCAATACATACTAAAAATATAATAGTAAGAGTAATATAATTATTAATTTTTTTTGTTCTTTTAGCATCTTGCTCTTTTTGATTGCTTTTCTCTTTCATAGAATCACTCCTCGTATAATATATTTTATCATATAATTTGTCATTTGAGCAGAGCTTTTTTTATTATTGATATTTTTTGACAATTGAAGCTATCTCATTTGAGTTCTCATCGTAAAAATCTAGGCGTAAAGTTATATTACTATTTGAAGGTTTTAAGTACCATTTCCTTTTTTCATAATTAAGTATATGTGTTTGCTTGTTTTTATAGTACACAGGAAAAATATTTGATTTTATATCTTTTAAATAATATGTATTGCTTTTACTATCCAAATTTAGAATATTTCCTTTTATCACCATATTTTCTATTAAGCCATATACCAGTATTTCAAAGGAATATTTTCCAAATAACCTATGATACGTTGAGATAAGATTAAGTGTTTCTTCTTTAGTAAGTTCTGGTGAAATGCATACGGATTCATAACCTTGTTTTTTTAGAAAAAACGCTGTATATGAATTAGTTATATTTAGAGGATAATTGCCAGTTACTTTTTTATTAATATAATAACCATAGTCAGATACTAAATTATTTTTTTGCAATTCTTTTTTTAAATAGCATTGATATCTAGGAATACAATAATATATTTGATTATACTTCTTATATTTTTCATATAAAGCTTTACTCTTTACATAGATTTTAGGAATAGATAAATCTAGACAGGTTTTTAATTGAGATTCATTCATGACAGTGCAACTAATTTTGGGAATAAATGGATTATTGTTATTTTCTTTTTTATGACAGAATTTTTTTTCAAAAAATGTTGTTTTTGTTCTATTTTGTCTTTCGATTATTAAATCATTGATTAGATTTCTTCTTAGTTCATTTAATTCTTTCACAGGAATAAAAATATCGGAATCCATGTCTATGTATATCTTTTTAATTGTAAAGGGAGTATCTTTTAAACGATTTAAGTTTTTATTTATATCATTTGAGGTCATAGGACAGTTTTTTGCAGGCTCTACTATATTTCCTTTTTTTTCGATAGTATCTATTCCATCACTTAATTTAATTACCAAGTGTAAATTCTTTTTAGCAAAAACTCTAAAAGTAATATCTATTTTCTTTGGAGGAATATTGGATATTTCTTTTTCTAACAAATAATCTTGAGTTTTATAGATAATATCATTAGTATCAAGTTTTACTTTATTATCAACATAACCTATATTATTTATAGAATTAGTTAGATTCATTTTTTCATCATATAAGTAATTAATAATAAATCCTTTCTTACTATTATAGAAACGGATAGCATCATATTGATGAAGTTTAGCATTCTTATTTAATTTGATTTTTATCTTTTTATCAGTTGTTTTTAGAACTTTGCCAATTTCTAGCCCTATATGATTTGGTTTTTTTTGATTCATCAATTCTTCATCTTTCGCATTAAGGATTCTACCTTTTGTAAATTCACGATTAAAAATTATTTTTAATTGTCGTTCTCTTTCTTTTCTATCTATTATTTTTCCATCTATTAAGTTTCGATAAAATCTTGTGATAAAGCCAACATATACATGATTTTTCATTCGTCCTTCAATTTTGAAACTATATATATCACTTTCTAAAAGTTGATTAATATGAGCTGAAGTATTTAATTCTTTAGTACTGAGTAAGTAGCTTTTTTTTGTTATGACTTGATTATTGCGATATAAAGTGTATGGCATTCTACAGCAGCCTGCACATTCTCCACGATTTCCACTTCTTCCTCCTAGCATGCTACTAAAAAGGCATCCACCAGAATAAGCAATACATAAAGCTCCATGAATGAAAGCTTCTTTTTCAATTGGTACTTTTATTGAATTTATCTCATCAAGAGATAGTTCTCTAGCAAATACAACTCTCTTTACACCTAAATCATAGTATAATTGACATACCTCTTCTGAGGAAATATTAGCTTGGGTGGACGCATGAATTTCTAAATTTGGAAATATTTTTCTAATTAAACAGATCATTCCAAAATCTTGGACAATAATGGCATCTACCCCACTTTGATGAAGAAAACGTACTTGATTAATAAAATCTTCCACCTCATTATCTTTTACTAAAGTATTCATAGTTATATAAATCTTTACTCCATATAAATGACAAAATCTTATAGCTTCAATTATTTCTTCGTTTGTAAAATTTACTGCAAATTTTCGAGCACCAAAAGTTTTGCCTGATAAATAAACAGCATCAGCTCCATTAAAAACAGCTTGCTTTAAACATTCTTTATCACCAACTGGTACTAACAATTCATGTTTTTTCATAAAATCACTTCCAAAATCATTCATATTATATCATACTATTTGAATATACTTTACTATGAATTATAACATTAGTAAACGGCTAGAACAAATTCAAATTGAGGATTATATTTGGATTATATATCTTGTTATTATTCTTTTTTCTTTTTATGGTAATAGTCTAGAAAAAAAATACTTTCTATATAATGATGTACAGAGTAAAGATAGATATCAAAAAATCAATGCTATTATATTTTGTGTTTTGATAATAATATATGCATATTTTGAAAAAGAAGCAATTAATTCATATAAAGAAAAGAATAAAAGTAAGAAAAAACATTACTATGATAAATTAATATTATTTGCGTCAAGTGCAATACTTATATCTGGTTTTATTTTTTTATATATTATTTTGGATGATACAGATTTAGAAGAAGAAATTGCTTTTAACTAAAAAAAATAGCATATATATATACTATCCTTTTCTAATAAACAATTTTAATAGTTTTCACTTCTTAATTCAAAATAGCTTTGTGGATGAGCACAAACTGGACATACTTTTGGAGCATTTTTTCCTACTACGATATGACCACAGTTGCGGCAAATCCAAATTGAATCTCCATCTCTTGAGAATACTACTTCATCTTCAATATTTTTAAGTAGTTTACGGTATCTTTCTTCATGATGCTTTTCAATTTCAGCTACAGCTCTAAATTTTTGAGCTATTTCCATAAATCCTTCTTCTTCAGCAGTTTTAGCGAATTCATCATACATATCGGTCCATTCATAATTTTCACCATCAGCTGCAGCTTTTAAATTATCAGTAGTAGTAGGAATTTCTCCTCCATTCAATTCTTTAAACCACATCTTTGCATGTTCTTTTTCGTTGTTGGCAGTTTCTTCAAAAATTGCAGCTATTTGTTGATATCCATCCTTTTTTGCTTTACTAGCAAAATAAGTATATTTATTTCTAGCTTGAGATTCACCAGCAAAAGCAGCCATTAAATTTTGTTCTGTTTTACTTCCTTTTAGTTCCATATTATTACCTCTTTTCTTTATAATATAGTAATTCAAATTACTTGGTTATATTATATCAACTTTGTTTTTTTTATG
>CALCBO010000281.1 GCA_937897245.1 uncultured Caryophanales bacterium
TTCTGACTAAAATAAGGTACAGAATGAAACAAAATATCTCCAACTATACGAGTAGTATATTGTCCCCATACTCCTCCATATAAAGAACCCCACACAGCCTCTTTAGAAGTTTTAAAAGTACCAATTGGTGTATTTCTTCCTGTAGAACAAGTAAACACCTGCATAACTTTATTATATTCTGAATTTTCATCTAATCCATAAACAACTACTACATTTTGATTACGAATAACATCTATAGAATAAGGTTTATCACTATTTACTTTTAATACTTTCATATTAATAATCCTTTCACTAATATTTCCACTAGTATCTATAGCTTTAACAGTAATTGGATAATTACCAACTTTAGTATTATCATAATTACCATTAAAACTACATTCTACTTCTCCATCAACTGAATCAATACATTTAATTTTTTCATTCAATGATACATTTTGATTCTCATAAATAACTATATCACTTCCATTTATCTCTGGACCATTCTTATCATCAATTAATATTACATTTAATTTCTTAGTATGATTATTCATCTCTAATAATTTATATTCATTATAATTAACTCTTTTATTAAATTCAATATTATTATTACTAATTTCCCAACAATCAATATTTTTTAATAAATAATCATATACTATTATTTCTTTATCTAGATTATTAATACTATCATCTAACTCCTCTATATAATTATAATCTATTTTAGAAACAAACTTCCAATAATCATCTAAATAACTATTATCAATATAACTATTTATAGTATCTTTATTAGCTAATCTTTTAAGTAAATCTCTATTCTCTATTAAATCTAATTTATACTCTTTCATTAACTCAATACTATGTATAAAATACTCTTCATTTTTATTTATCTTATTAACTAAAAACATATTTAGATAATCTCTATTACTTATAATAATATTAGTATAATCATAAACATTAATTAAATCTAATAAATATTTATTAATACTCTTTTCTATAACACTATAATTAGAATGAACAGACTCTCTTTTTACTTCTTTCTTTACTTCAGAAATATCTACTTTATTAGAAAACATTCTGTTTACCATAGATACTTTATATTTTATTTTTCTCATATCATTCTCTCTATTAAAATAAGGTATAAAAATTAAACCTCCTACTAATATAATTATTAGTCCTATAAACAACAATACTTTTTTCATACTTCCCCCTAAATGGCCCTTATTTTAACACATTTTATAGAATATGTCATCTTTTTTCATAATAAATAACCATAGCCGAAAAACAATATATTTGTTCTTCACTAAAAATACCTACTCCTACTTGATACTTTATATCTATAACTTCTACTTCTTCACTATTTATAAAATCATTAATATCTTCTTCTAAATCTTCTTCATCTTCACAATCAAATATTTTAACTTTCATAACCATATCCTTTCAAAAAAAAGAATAAGTAATAACTAAATACTACTTATTCTCTATTTCTACATCCATAAAAATTATATCATAGTTTTATAATAATTATCTATATTTTCTTTGTAAAGTTTTAATATTGGTATCACTCTTATAAATACTATCTTGAATTCTTGAAATATTAAATCTAAACCATTCATCCCAAGCTTCTTCATCATTATCAATCGCAATATTCTTTATTAATTCACGATATTTACCACGATATGGGAAATATTGACGAGTTGCATATAATAATGGTAAATCTATATCATCATCAACCACATTATTTAACATACCCCACATCTCTACATGTTGGATTGTTCTAGCATATCTAGTATTACCATCTTGGAATAACTGAAGTGCTGATAACAATCCATGATAAATGATCGGTTTTAATATTGCATCGTATTCATTATGTACGTTATTAATATTTGCATTATAAAAACTTAAAAATATTCTTAAAGCTTCTTCTACATCATCTGAAACAATTGGAAAGTATTGTATCTTTCTTTCTCCATCTTCCCAAGTACCTACAAATTTTACATTATCTTCTCTTAATCCCACTTCATCTTCTGTAGATGTACTCTCAAGTAATAAATCATGTATTCTTACAAATGTATCTTTATCATATGGTTTTCCATAATGTTCTATAGTTTCGTCTAAGGCACTTACAAATCCAATTTCTCTTTGTAATGATATTAAAAATGAATCTTCTTCTTCCAACACTTGATTATCTATAATATCTGCATTTTTAGAAGCTAATAAATATTTAGTTCTTAAAATTGGTGGTAACTCCTTAACCAAATTTAATAATTCCTGATAATCTTCTATAGTATACTCTATTCTTCCTTTTATACTATCTTTTACTGTTAAAGAATCTAAACAATCAAAAATAGATAAATCTACAACTGGTTCTTTTCCACTCTCAATCATTCTTCTTATTTCTCTATCTGCTTCTAATCTTTTTTGTCTATCATAAGAATTAGTTTGTTCCATTTATACATACCCCCATAATTGTTAGTAATTATAACATATTTTACCTGTTTTGTCAATCTAGTTAATAACAAACATAAAAATTAAAAGAAAAATAGATAGAATTAAATTTAACTAAATTCTATCTATTCTTACCAATAAACTTTCTTACTCTTATTTAGTATGCAATACTATATCAGTATCAGCTTTTTCTTCCTCACCTATATCTTTCATCATTCTATGTTGCAAAGCAATTCTTTTTAATCTATCCTTTTCAAGTTCATTAAATTCTCTAGTTAATTCTTTTATTTCTTCAATTGAAGTATAAGGTTTCCACTTATCTTCTGGTAAAGCAGAAAACAACCCCCACCTACTAAATAACAATAAATTATCAATATAATGATCATAATCATTATATGCATATTGTAAAACTTCTTCTGGAAATCCAATTCTATCATTTAAAAAATCCATCTTTTAATAGCTTTCGATTATTTTCTACTTCCTCTTCCCACTGAGGCATATCAACATGAAAATATCCTAATTGATTAAATTTACGTAGTTCAGCAATTTCTGGAGGTAAATTATAATAACTTACTCCAAATCTCTCAATATTTAATCTTTCAATTAAATCAGTAAACTTTTTCAAATAAGCTGAATCATTTAATATTCTTGAAGTAAATACTCCTTCAACTCGTTGATATTCTTGAAAATCCTCAGGATGTAATACAGATTGAGCAACAGAATGCTGAGGTAAAATTCCCATAGAGCATAGCACATAATCAGTAACAATTTGTAAAGGAGGAGGTCCTTGATATCTATCATCAAGTTCACCGAACAATTGTTGATAATCAAATATAATTACTTTATATTTTTTTAAATCATTCTTCTTTTCATCAGGTAAACTTTCATATTCATTCTTTTCAATAATAAAAACTGCATTATTTCCAATCGGTTCATCATCTTCTTTAACATCAATAAATGTATCAATTGGATTTAAATTAACCAATTTATCAAAATGATTAAGTAGTGGTTCAATTACAACAAAACTTCTATCAGTAAAGCTAGTAGAACGAAAAGTATCACTAGCTAATCCATTAAGTGCAAAATGAACAGTATCACGATAAGTTGGCATAACAATTCTAAACTCATCATCTTTATCATAACCACGAACAAAATGCCCACTAAAAAAAGGATTAGCAAGTCGTGCATAAGCACCAGTATGAGTATGTGAACTATAACAAAA
>CALCBO010000282.1 GCA_937897245.1 uncultured Caryophanales bacterium
AAATAGCTCACTATGGATATGGTTACCAAAATCATACAGATATTAAATGGTATGCCATAACTCAAATGATGATTTGGCAAACAGCTGACCCTAATAGTGGAGATTATTATTTTACTGATTCATTAAATGGAAACAGAATAGCACCATATGATAATGAAATAAATGAAATAAACACCTTAGTAAATAATCATGATATACTTCCTAGCTTTTCTAATCAAACATTTGATACAGTATCAGGTTATAATATAGATTTAACAGATAATAATGGAGTATTACATAATTTTATTTCAAACAACCAAGAATCATCAATCACTAATAATACTCTAAGTATTAAAGTTCCTGAAAAAGAAGGTAATTATGAATATACCTTTTCTAAACAAGATTCTAACTATAATAAACCATTTATTTTCTACCAAGCAAATAATAGTCAAAATCTAATAGAAACAGGAGATTTAAATACTATTACAGCTAAAGTAACTATTAATGTTATTAATACTTATATTCAAATAACTAAAATAGATGAAGATACTAATAGTATTACTCCAAGTGGTGAAGGAATACTAGATAATGCTGTTTATAAACTATATGATAGTAACATGAAAGAGATTAAAACTCTAACTATCAAGAATAATCAAGCTCTAATAAAAAATTTACAACTAGGAAAATACTATCTAAAAGAAGATAAACCTGGTACTGGTTATACTATTAATGATCAAACATATGAAATAAATCTTACTAAAGAAAGTCATAAAATAAATCAAACTGTTAAGAATAAAGTAATTGAAAAAAAGATTATTATTAAAAAGAAATATGGTGAAGAAAACACTTTAATGAATGAAGCTAATATTCAATTTGATATCTTTGATAGTAAAAATGAATATTTAAAAACTATTACTACTAATGAAGAAGGTATTGCCGAAGTAACTTTACCATATGGAGAATATACTTTTATTCAAAAGAATTCATCAGAGGGTTATGAAAAAGTAGAACCTCTAAAAGTAAAAGTAGATAGCTCTGAAGAAGAAATAATTGAATTAAAAGATTTAAAAATACCAGTTCCTAATACTCATACTGATAGTAATCAATCTATTTTAATAAATATACTCATTCTATTATGCGAAATTATCTATTAAGAAAAAAGAATCTTTTATTATTACCTATCTTATTATTTGTAATAATAAAAGTACCTACTACCTCATTTATTAATACTAATATTATTCCAACCTACAAATCTATATTTAACTCTGAATATGCTAGACTAATAATACCTAAAATAAATATAAATAAAGAATTATATAGTATTGATAATGAAAAGAATAATGTTGATGAAAATATTACTATCTTAAAAGAATCTATACTACCAGATAAAGATAATAGTATTGTCTTTATCGCAGCTCATTCTGGTAATGGACAAATTGCCTATTTTGAAAGACTTGATGAACTAGAAATAGGTGATGAAATAACTCTAAAATATAATAATACTAATTATATATATCAAGTAAAAGATATTTGGGAAGATAAGAAAAATGGTTACATAAATATAAATAAAGAATCTAAAAAACAGCTAGTATTAACTACATGTAGTCCTAATAATGAAGGATATCAACTCATAGTAAATTGCACTGAAAAAGAGCCTACATAGACTCTTTTATTTGTTTTAAAGCTTCTTGTAATACATTATCATTTTCCATACTTGGATTATCATGATACTCTGCACCTAATTCAGCTTCCACATCAGGTTTAACACCCTTTTCTCCTAACCAATTTCCTTTAGATGTTAACCACCTCTGAGTAGTATACTTAATAGAATTACCACTAATTAATTCTTCTGATTGTTGAACTGTACCTTTTCCATAAGAAGTAGTACCTACTATTAAACTATTAGAATAATTATCTCTAAAAGAAGAAGCTAATATTTCCGCTGCCGAAGCACTTCCTTTATTAATTAATATAACTACTGGATAACTCCTTTTATCACTTGAATTATCATATACTTTTTGAGTTTTAGTTTTTGAGGCAATTTGATATAAAACTGTTTTCTTTTTAAAGAATAAACTTAATATTTGTTTAGTCTGTAATAAATGACCACCAGGATTATTACGAACATCTATTATTAAAGCATCTATATTATCTTTTTCTAATTTATTCAAAGCTTTCTTAAATTGAACATAACTATTAGTCGCAAAAGTACTAAATGCCATATATCCTACTTTTTTATCTTCATATTCAATAGTCTTCTCTTTAACACAAGGTATCTCTATAACATCACGAATTACTGTTATTTTCTTTTCTTCTTCTCCCCTCTTTACTAATATTTTTACTTTTGTTCCTTTTTTTCCTCTAACTAACTTAGTAAGATTATCACCACTTAAATCATAAGCATCTTTTCCATCTACTTTAAGGATAATATCATCTACTTTTAATCCTGCTTTCTTAGCCGGACCATCTTCATTAACTTCCACAATATAATTATAATGTTCTTTAAACAAAACAGATACTCCAATACCTACAAAAGAACCATCAACTACTTCATTAAAATCATCAGTAGTATTCTGATCCATATAATTAGAATAAGGATCACCTAATGAATTAATCATTCCCCTAATAGCCGCATCAGCTAAATCATTTTTATCAACATCTTTATAATAATCATTAACTATCTCATTATATGTACGCACAACTTCATTTAATTTCGGATTACCAAAAACTCCCATCACTGGATTCTTCGTAATAGTAATAACATATCCTAAAATAACTCCAAATAAAATAGATATTAATACTATTATTAAAACCTCAAAAAGGGAAAAGGTAGATTTTGAATATGAAGACTCATCAAATAAAGAGTTTTTTATTTTATTAAAAAAATTACTAATTCTAGAACTCTTTTTCTTATTTTTCTTTTTCTTCATATAATCACCTCCATTTACCTATTAATCATAACACAAATAGCATTTTTTTTAAACATAGAAAAAAAGACTTACGTCTTTTAACCTAACTGTTCAGTTATCGAATCCTTTCCTTCATAATACTCTGAAACTGCATGTCCAGAATATTTAATTAAAGTAGGACCATTAATAGTTAATTCACTAGCATTTTGTGGATTCTTATTAGACTCTTCTGTAGTAGCTTGTTTTTTATTAACACCATTTCCCATATTAACTGTATATATTTTTAAATGTTCTTCCTTTCCATTATAAGTAGATATTAAATCTTTATAAGTATCAGCTGTATCTTCATCATCCACATCATAATAGATAACATAATAATCATCATCACTCATTGAAAAACTTCTACCTAAAGGAATATTATCATATGAAATTGTTACTTCTGTTTTTTCTATATCATCTTTAGTCTCATCTTCAGAATTCTTATTAGTAATATACAATGTTAATAAATAAAATAATAGTAAAAATACAATAACTGCAATAGCTACAAATACCTTTCCCCAAAGATCTGCATCAAAACTACCAACTGAATCTATCTTTTTACTTTCAATTTTTCTACGATTTATTCTATTTTGACTTTTTTTCTTTTTAGCCATAACCATCACCTACCCAAATTGATTATAACACAACTAAAACCAATAAGTCTATTATTTAATCGAAACTATTCCAGTAATAGATTGAGCAATCTCAATCATTTCATCTTGACTCATCACATCACTAACTATATAGAAATCTACTCCACCACTTGTCCAAGATAATGAATTATTAGTCATTACTCCTAAAGTATCCATTAAAGGATATGGTTCTCCCATTGTTGGAATTACAGTAAACTCATCTAAAACATCTGCACTCTCTTCTACCAATAAAAACGATTTCTCTCCTTCATAATTCATAATTACTCTTTTTCCTTCTTCTTTATCTACCTTTTCTTCTGATACTAACTTAGTACCATCTGGAATAACTAAAGGATAAATAACATCATCAAAACTAGCCATTTCTATTTCTTCTTTTTTATCTACATATGAACTTAATTTAAAATCATTACTATTAAACTTAGGAGAATAATTAATCTTATTAAAAACCATCTCCATCGCAATAATTCCATCTTTTTGATAAACTACTATTTTCTCTATTTTATGATTCTTACTAATAAATATCTTTTGTTTAACTAATCTACTATTATTAGGATAACTAACTTTTGTTTCCACAAAATATTTATTATTATGTTTTATAAAAGTACTTTTATTATCCTTCCTAACGTCATCTAATAAAGCATCTAATAAATATACTTGTGAATTATGGTAAGGCCAATCACTATTAAATCTAAAACTCTTATTCAAAGCTGGTGTAAGTACATATACTCCATCTTTATTCTTTAATATTATTTGTGAATAATTATTCATTTTATTAGTTAAAATAACTCTATAATAACCTTTTTTATTATAAAATACATCTACTTTATAATTATAATTATCATCATTATTATGTACACTTAATTGACCAGTTAATTTATAACCTTCCCCTTTATTTATATTATTATCTAAATTTTTAATAAAAGTATTTTTACTATATCTTCCACAACCTGTTAATAGAATACAAATAATAATTAATAAAAGACTTATTCTCTTCATATTTTTCTTCCTTTCATACTAAGTATATGAAAAAAATAATTAAATAATACAAAAAAAGCAGATACTATATCGTATCTACTTCTTAGTAATTCTAACTTTTACTTTCTTAGTCTTTGATGTATAAGATAATTTCAAGTCTGTACCAGTTACTTTAACATCTACTTCATGTTCACCCTCACCATATTTAGCTAAATCAATATAAGCTTTAATATCAGATGGTTGTAGATTATTAAGAGCTTCTTCACTACCTTTAACCACAACTGTTACTTGTCTATCTTCTTCAGATAACGCTTGAACTTTCAAAGAATCATCCAAATTCTCAGCTCCAACTGGAATATTATCAAAGTCTTTACTAGAAGAATTATCAAGTATTACTTTAACTGTCATAGTCTTAGAACTTAACTCTGTTATCCCCTTAGGTTTGTCTAAAGTAACATTAAACTCTTTATTCTTATCTAATCCTTTAACATCAATTTCTACATCTAATTGATTAATATTATCTATAGCTTCTTGTTCACCATATACTGTAATCTTAGATAAACTTGTTTCAATTGTTTTAATAGACTTACCAAATGCTAAATTACCTTTAGGTATAACATTAACTGGTATTTCCTTACTTGGTGATGTAATAGTAACATTAGCTGCTACATTCTTAGGAACTATTTCTACATCTATTATTTTACCATTATTATCATATGCTACTAATGGAATATCTTTAACAGTTATTTCTCCTGCTTTAGGATTAGGTATATTCTTAACATCCAATAAAGCTTTAACTGTCGCAATCTTATTAAGTTTCTCTTGAGCACCTTTAATAATAACTTCATTTCTATCAAGTTCTACATTACTTATATATAGTTTACTATCTAAACTATCTTGATGAAGTATATCATATGTTAAACTTCTATTTTCACTTACTTTTTCATATATTGTAACTTGTACTTGTGAAGGATCTAATTTATAATCTAATGATTTTATCCTTTGAGTATATTTAAGTGTAACTTTATGAGTACCTGGTTTCAACCCAGTTAAATCTACACTTACTCCCTTAGATGGAGACTGTTTAGCTAAAAATATATGTCTACGTTGCCCTATTAAAGTGATATCTACATCTTTTGGCAATCCTTCCACTACATATAATTCTTGATTATATACTGCTGTCACTGGTTGATTATAAAGAATTTCTGCATACTGATCAATAACTACATTAGATTCTTGATCTATAACTACAAAAACTCCAAATGCAAGTAATAAACTTACTATTAATAATGTTGATTTTTTTCCAGAAATTCCATCAAAACTTTTAACTAAGGAATTTCCTAAATTCATAATTTTTAAAATTAATTTTGTTATTGGTGTAATTAACCATTTATCAAAGAATAATCCGATAAGACGAAAAATTCTAACTATTAATCTACCTATCTTCTTCATATATCTCTTCCTCTTCCTCTAATTCTTCATCATAGTCATCTTCTAATGATTCT
>CALCBO010000283.1 GCA_937897245.1 uncultured Caryophanales bacterium
TTGATAAAGTAAATAAAACTATAATAGATATACCAGCACATAATCCATCTAATCCATCAATAAGATTAATAGCATTAGTAATACCAACAATCCAACCTATCGTTATAATAATTGCTATAATATATGATAAAGTATCCGGTAAAAATGGAATAGTAAAACCTTTTAATGATATTCCACCATAAAAAATAACAACCAACGCTGCAATAATTTGTCCTATCATTTTATATTTTGGCTTCAAATCATGAATATCATCATAAAAACCAACTAAAAATATAATAAATCCACCTATCATAATTGAATTAATCTGTATATCCGTTTTTAAAAAAATCATTGCTCCAATGAGAAAACTAGCATAAATAGCATAACCACCAGTTCTAGCTATAATTCCTTTATGTATAGTTCGATTATTTGTATGAGCAATAATTCCGAGTTTTTTTGTTATTTTATTGACTATAGGTACTAATAATAAACTTATAAAAAAAGTAACTATAAAAGAAAGACAAATCTCTAAATTCATAACAAACCCTCCTGAAAGTATTATAGTACAAAAACCATAAAATGTATAAGAAAATATTATTTTATCTTAAATAAATAACATAAACCTGATATAATATCTTTAGTATAAGGAGGAAAATGAATATGCATAAATTAGGTATTTCAGTATACCCTGATAAATCCCAAAAAGAAGAGGTATACGCTTATTTAGAAAAAGCTGCTAAATTAGGTTACACAAGAATCTTTACTTGTTTCTTATCTATCCCAGAAGATCAAAGAGAATCTTATTTAGTAGAATTTAAAGATTTTATGAGTAAAGCTCATGAATTAGGATTTGAAGTAGCTGCTGATACTAACCCCGCAGTTTTTGAATTAATTGGTGCTACTCCAGGTAATTTAAAACCATTTGCTGATTTAGGTTTAGATATTATTAGAATGGATGGTAATTTTGGGACAACTGGAGATGTTCAATTAACTCGTAATCCTTATGGTATTAAGATTGAATTTAATGCTTCTATGGATATGGGTGTAGAATTATTAATTAATAATGGTGGTAATAAAGACCAAATTATTATGTGTCATAACTTCTTCCCAGAAAGATATACTGGTTTGGATTTTAATTTATTTATGGAATTTAACCGTTACTGGAAAGAATTAAACTTACATACTGCTGCTTTTGTTTCAAGTAATAATGAAAATACTATTGGTCCATGGCAAGTTTTCTGTGGTTTACCAACAGTAGAAATTATGAGAGGTTTACCTATTGATTTACAAGCTAGATATTTATTAGCTACAGGTGATGTAGATGATATCTTAATCGGAAATTATCCTGCAAGTGATGAAGAATTAGAAGCTTTATCTAAGATTAACTTCCAAGCTATTGAATTTAGAGTTGATGAAGTAGAAGGATGTACTGATGTAGAAAGAGGTATTATGTACGATTTTGCTCCTCATTGGGACAGATTTGATCATTCTTCATTCATGTTAAGATCTTGCATGCCTAGACTTCAATTTAAAGAAACTGCTTGTGTTCAAGAATCTGGTATGGATGGAGGTAGCGATTTAGCTTTAGATTCTAAATCTATTCCTCATCATGATTGTGATAAAAAAGTGTTTACTAAAGGTGATGTATTAGTTGTTAATGATAATTTAAAACATTATCGTGGAGAATTAGAAATTGTATTAACTGAAATTCCAAATGATGGTGAAAGAAACTTAGTTGCTAGAGTTAAAGAAGAGGAAATTCCTTTATTAGACTTTATTAAACCAGGTCACCACTTTAAGATTTTAAAATAAGTCCTGTTATCAGGACTTTTTAACTATCAAATTAATCTACGAAGATATGTTTAATACTACCCCTTATCTCCTTCCTTATAGAGTGATTCTAAACAACTAACTTTATTAGCTAATGGTATTACATTAGTATTAATCATTGTTTGTTTTCTTATTTTTGCTCTTCGTTGTGTTTTTAACATTTACTTCTTTGGAGCTATTTCTATCGATTTTGGGGTGTTGATTATTATAATAGATATCATATCTATATCATCTTAATTCTTATTAGTATATACCAAAAGAAGATCAAAATTAATTTTGATCTTCCAATATTTTTTCTAATACAATCGCTACTCCATCATCTTTTATACTAGGACATACATATTTTGCTTTAGCTTTTACTTCTTCACTAGCATTTCCCATAGCATAACTATGTTCTACTATTTCAAACATTTCTAAATCATTTCTTCCATCACCAAATGCATATGTATCTTCTTTTTTTATATTTAGTATTTGAATGACTTTTTCTATTCCTGATGCTTTACTCACTTTGTTAGAGTATAGTTCCATGTTCGAGAATTCATATTGATTCCAAGAAAATTCAATAAGATGCTCTTTTATTATTTCTCCTGCTTCATAATCATTAGGCCATACTTCTACTTTTATTGTCTTTTTCATTATTTCTTTTTCATCAAATTCATAAATAAATTCATCTACTTTTAAACCGATTCTTTTAAAGAAATTATATAAATTTAAATATTTTTTATTTTTTGAGCCTTTATTATCTCCTTAGCTTTTTTAAAAGCGGCATCTCCACCACTAATTTGCAATTCCTTTTCCTCTATATCATCTATCTCTGATAATTCCAAAATCATATTTTTATTCATTTTTTCAATATTTCTTCTAACAATGTTCTTAAACATCGCTTGGTTTACTTTATCAAAGTAAATAACTTCATCAATCATCGAAATTAATTTAACACCTATCTTTTCTTCAATTAACTTACTTTTATCTATAAATGAATTTGGTTCCAACGAAGGCTTTATTTTGAAATTTGCATATTTTTCTTCATTCTCATTAAAAGAAAAAATAAATAATGCGTGGCTAGAATTAATTTTATTTCCTTTTGAATCCAAAAAATAACCTTTATCTAATGTCGTTTGAAAAAAATTAATTAATTCCAAATTCATTTTTTCTGCGTTCTCAATTAAAACGACACAATTAGGTT
>CALCBO010000284.1 GCA_937897245.1 uncultured Caryophanales bacterium
GCCGGCAACACAGGTGCACTTCTTACAGGTGCAACCCTCAAAGTGAGAAGAATCAAGGGCGTAAGACGTGCGGCTCTCGGTGCAATTCTTCCCATAAGAAGCCCTCAGCTTCTCATGGATTCAGGTGCACAGACCGACTGCTCCCCCGAAAATCTTGTGCTTTTTGCAAAGATGGGCAGTCTTTATATGGAAAAGGTTATGAAAGTTGAAAATCCCATTCCTTTTTAGTTGTCAGCATCTTAGTCAGATTCCTAAGAAATTTCTAAATCTTTTACCTTCTTTATTCATCAACACAATATTAGATATAATACTATAAATAGATATAATAACAATACAAGGTAAAGTAAAAACAATAAATCCTGAAAAAGATTCTAAAATATTATTATATATTAAATACTTATTATATAAATTCCAATTCGCTAATATTAAAAAAGTAAGTCTAATCACATTAATAATTATAAATATTAAAAATCCCATATAAGTAACTATATTATAAGAATACTTATTATCATTAAACAATCTTTTTATAAACCTATATATATATATTGATATAAAAATTAATATCATAATTATTATTAATTGAATACTCTTACTCAAAGTAAAACTATTAATAATATAGTTATCTCTAAGTATAATATATGTAACAAGAAATAATTCAAAACATAAGATTAAAAATAATAGTTTTCTCTTATTAATCATCTAACCACCAATTAAATTATAACAAAAAATGTCAACAAAGGAAAAAATATTTTAATTATATTTTATTTTTATTTAAATAATGATAGAATTATAATAAAGGATGTTGATAATATGGTAAGTACTGGAGATTTAGATGCAGCAAGTGAAAGTGTTAGAAATTGTTTAAGTAATTATAGTAGTAACTTAAGTGAATTGACTGGTTCTTGGACTGGCTCTTCTTATGATAGTATTGTAAAAAATCAAGCACAATCATTTTTGGGTGAATATCAACCAATAGTATCTCAAATAAATAGTTTTAAAACAGCCGTAGAAAATTATAAAAGTTATCAAGAAGTCAAAAAGAAAAAAGAACAATTAGAACAAGATCAAGCAAATGCCTCTGAAGAAAATAAAGCAAGTTTTAATAAAGCAATATCAGATGCTCAAAGTAATTTAGATACTCTTAGGGAGGCTATTGAAAGTAATTTAAGCGCCGCATCAAGTCCACAATTAACTGCTAGTGCAAATACAGGATCTGGCTCTTTAGGTTTAGGCGGAGGATCTGGAAATATTGATTTCCAAAAAACACGATATAATGGAACTACAGTATGGTATTCTGTTATTCCTAAAGATAAAAAACCTCAATTAGCTATTGCGAACGACAATTATGATTATCTAACAACAGAACCAACAAGTGATATTGCCAAAAGAAAAAATGCTAAACTAGCTATTAATTTTGGCCTTACTGGAGAACCAGCAGGAATGATATATACAGATGGTACACTAGTAACTGACGCCAATAACCATTGCGATGAAACTTTATATATGACTCAAGATGGAAGACTAGATTCTGTTCGAAACGATGAATACTCAACCCAAGATATAATTGATATGAATCCAGTTTGGGCTTCAAAAGGATTCTATACAATTGCTAGAGATGGTGAATACGTAGATGAAAACACGATAGATCCAAATTTATCAGTAGATAAACACCCTAGAACATTTATTGGCCAAGACTACGATGGAAATTATATAGTAGGTGTATGTGATGGCCGTGGTGAAGATGAAGCAGGATTAACCCTAAGAGAAGTATATGATTTTGTTAATACAGAAGTAACTGATGATTTACGTTTCTTATTTAATGGTGATGGTGGAGGGTCAAGTGCTTTTGTCTATGAAGGAGAAAAACTAAACAGTGATACAGATGGTAGTGAAAGACCAAGACCAGATGCAATTTACTGGAATTAAAAAAAGAATCAAGCGATTCTTTTTCTTATTCAAAATTGTATATAAAACTTTCTACCAGAATTATTATTACACAATTAAATATCAATTTTACCTTTTGAAAAGTCTTTCAATACTCTTATTAATTGAAGCTTTTCTTTTTTTTGTACTTTACAAGATACATCTTCAGGAGTATCATTCTCGTATACTTTAACTTTTGTTTGAGCTATTATTTTTCCTTTATCATATTCTTCATTAACAAAATGTAGTGTAACTCCAGTTTCTTTTTCATGATTATCTACTACAGCACGATGAACATTCATTCCATACATTCCTTTACCACCATATTTAGGAAGTAAAGATGGATGAGTATTAATGATAGTAAATTCCTTTAATACTTTTTTTGGTATTAATTTTAAATATCCCGCAAGTATAACTAAATCTACATTTGACTCTTTTAAAATATTATATAATTCATCTTCATCTTTAAAATCATTTAATACATAAGTATTAATACCTGCTTCTTTTGCTCTATCTATTGCATAAGCATCACTAGTATTAGAAATAACAATTTCAATATCAGCATCCAAATCATTTTCTTTTATAGCATCAATTATAGCCTGTAATGTAGTACCATTACCAGAAACTAAAACTGCATACCTCTTTAACTCTTTTCTCATAACACACCTACCTTTATTTTATAGATAATAATTAAAAATCACATGAGTAATTACCAGCTTTTAAAGAATCTGTATTAAAATAGTTTTTAAAACTATCTAAATCAAATGTTCCATCATCTTTAATATAAGGTTCAAGAAATTTATATACAGTACTAAGTTCATCTATATCTTTTATCTTTTTAACTTTATATTCTTTTAATACATAAGCTTGATAATTATTATCTTCATCACACACTACTTTCATACTAACTGCATCCTTATACTTTTCTAATAAATCTTTTTGCATATTGTCTTTTAATCCATTACAGAATTCATTATATCCATCAGTTTTACTTCCATAGTTAGAAAATCCAGTAATTAATGTATATACTTCTGCTTCATTTTTCTCATTTAATTCAATTATGTATTTAGTAAGATATCTTTTTCCATCACTATTATCATCTTTACTATATCTACACTCATAGATTTTATTATTTGTTTTTTTCTCATTAGCTTTATTACTTTTACTACACCCAGCAATAGAAAAAACCATTACTAATATTGTTATACTTAAAAATAATTTATAATTCATATATAAACCTCCAATTATTCAAAAGATACATCTTTCATAAATTCATTAAATTGCTCTTTATATTTATCTACAGCATTAAACTCTATTCTATATAATCCATTATTATATACACATTCATAAGTATCATAAATTACACCAAAGTCTGCATCATGAAAAATTTTCCATTTAACTTCATTTATAACAATTTCTTCATAATCATCTTCATCACTAACTAAATTAGTATTTGTAAAATAATATAAATTAATTGTTTTATTCTCATCTTCATTAAATCTATAAACAAGTACTTTATCATCACCTAAATCTGTAGGTTCCTGCTTAGAATAGTTTTTTGGCTCATTATATCTCATATCTACAAATTTCTTTTTATGTAAATTATTACTAGATTCAACTTTACTCTTACCCTTTCCACATCCTGTAATAGTAAATAAAGATACTATTACCAATAAACTAATAACTATTTTCTTTTTCACTTAATCACTCCATTCTATAATAATCATATCACAAATCACTTCATAAAAGAACAAAAGATTTTTTTTGCAAAAAATCATATTGGTCGTTACCTCCCAAACTTCCTGCTTCCTAGAGAAAGTAACCTTTCTTCTCCACAGGCTTACATTCCGATGGTCGCCACCGTACTATTTTTCTATTTATATTTTTTTATTTATCAAAACAGTATTTTAATCCTTCAAACATTATATTTATACTGGCATTAATATCTCTATCATTTA
>CALCBO010000285.1 GCA_937897245.1 uncultured Caryophanales bacterium
AACTCTTCTGTTAAAACTCTATCATTTTGAACTTCTGTTATTAAACCTTTTTTATTAGTTTCATGATAAGCTCCAGTAAAAGCTGTCGCAATTTCATTATCAGTGTAGAAAAAAGCTACTGCAACACCATCTGTGAATACTTTATCATTACAAATAATTTGCCATTTTTCTTCAACGTAATTATCTGCAGCACTTCCGCCAAATACAGGAACTCTACCAATTACATCTTGAATTCCCATTAAATATTCTTCCTCTTCTTTAGGACTAGCAACCATGTAAAAGTATGCTGGAGCTCTAGTAGTCTTAGCATTTTCCACTGCTTCAATAGCTACTTTTCTGCCGATTGCTCTAGCATCTCTTCCAGCTTCATGAGAAGCTACACCTATAGTCATATTTGAATCGTTCAAAGTCATTATTCCTGTATAACCATTTTCAGAATCAATATAGCCATCAGGTACAATTATTCCTCCACTACTGGTACAACCTATTAGTGGTGCTTCACTTACTGAGTTTATTCCTTTTATGACTTTCTTTATATCACATTTTTCAGATGTAAAAATAAAATTACATTTAATATTAGAAAAATCTTTTGATGATTCTTTGATTGCTTCTATTCCCATTTCTATATTATTAGGATTTATACTATAGCCAACTTTTGCTTTTAGCATATCTATTCCTCCTTTTAATAAGCTTCATTATATAATGCGATAATATCTTCAACAGTTACTTCACGTGGATTTCCAGGAGTACAAGGATCATTTATTGCTTGATTAGCTAAGGCTGGTATCATTTCTGATGGTATACCAATTTCTCTTAATGTTTGTGGAATACCTAAACGTTTAGATAAATCTTTTACTGATTCAACTACTTTATCAACAGCTTCTTCATCTGTAAGATTATCCATATTTAGACCAAAGGCTCTACCCATATTTTTAAATAGTTCTGGGCAAATTTGACCATTAAATCTTAATATATGTGGTAATAATAAGGCATTAGCAAGGCCATGTGGAGTATCAAAAAATGCACCTAAAGAATGAGCCATAGAATGAACAATACCTAAACCAACATTTGAAAATCCCATACCAGCAATATACTGAGCATAAGCCATTTTTTCAATAGCTATTTCATCTTTATCATTTGCTGCTTTTTCAAGATTTTTATAGATTAAAGCCATGGCATTTATATGAAACATATCTGGTATTAGCCAACCTGCTTTTGTAATATACCCTTCCATAGCATGAGTTAAAGCGTCCATACCGGTTGCTGCTGCCAATGATTGAGGCATATTCTGCATTAAATCAGGATCTATTAGAGCACATACTGGAATATCATGAACATCAACACAAACCATTTTTCTAATATTAACTTCATCAGTAATTACATAGTTAATAGTAACTTCAGCTGCAGTTCCTGAGGTGGTTGGTAAAGCAAATAGTGGTAATCCTTTGTTTCTTGTTTCTACTGCTCCTGCCAAACTAGTAACACCACTATGTTCAGGATTAGTCATAATAATTGAAATTGCTTTAGCGGTATCAATTACACTTCCTCCACCTACTGCCACAATAGCATCAATATTATTAATTTGAGCTACTCTCAAACCATCTTGGACATTTTTGACAGTTGGATTTGGTTTTACATGTAAGTATTCAAAAAAAGTTATTCCAGCATCTTCTAATACTTTAGTAACTAGTTGAGTAACTTTATTTTCCACTAGTGTAGTATCTGATACTAATAATACTTTACTATATCCTCTTGATTTTAATTCATCTCCTAATTTATTACGCGAACCACGTCCAAAATAAGACGTTTCATTTAATACTATTCTGTTTATCATTTTCTAGCCTCCCTATTTTTTATATTATATCATATTTTTTAGATAGTTATCATAGATATGAATTTTTTTTAATGAAAAAAGACACATTATTGTAATGTATCTTGTGATTTTGAATTTAAATCTAAGTCAGCTCTTCTACCAGCTAAATAAGCATAATAACCAGCTGCTGCTATCATAGTACCGTTATCAGTACAATACTTCATTGGTGGAATAGATAAATCTATATCTAGCTCTTCACTTAATTCTTGCATGGCGTTTCTTAATCCATTATTAGCTGCAACTCCGCCAGCTACAATAACGCTCTTGATATTTTTCTCAACAATCGCTTTTCTGACTTTTGAAACAATTGACTCTATTGCTACTCTTTGAAATGAAGTAGCTAAATCTGCTTCACGTATTTTTTCATTTTTTTGTTCTAGATTATGAGCCAAGTTAATAACAGCACTTTTTAAACCACTAAAAGAAAAATTATAACTATCATCTCTTAGAGGAACTGGTAATTTATAAGTATCGTTACCAATTGATGCTAGTTTATCTATTTTAGGTCCCCCAGGGTATTCTAAACCAATAACACGAGCTACTTTATCATAACATTCACCAATATATTATATGAAAAAAATTATAAAAAATGAAAAAGACAAGTATCTCTACTTGCCTCTTT
>CALCBO010000286.1 GCA_937897245.1 uncultured Caryophanales bacterium
ATACAAGAAGGCTTTGAAAAAGCAGTTAATGAAGAAATAAAATCAGAAAGAATGAAAACAGAATTAATTACTAATGTCTCTCATGACTTAAAAACACCTTTAACTTCTATGATTACTTATATAGATTTATTAAAGAAAGAAGATAATAGTAATGAAGATAAAATCAATTATATCAATGTATTAGAACGTAATGCATTAAGATTAAAAAGACTTATTGATGATTTATTTGAAGTTACTAAAGCAAATACAGGTAATGTAGAACTCAATTTAGAAGATATTGATATTATATCTTTAATTAAACAGGCACAATTTGAATGTGATGATATATTAAATAATAATGAACTTACAATCAAAGAAAACTTTCCACAAGCAAAATATATTCTTAAACTAGATAGTTTAAAAACATTTAGAATCTTTGAAAATTTATTTAATAATATCGGCAAATATGCTTTGTCTCATACAAGAGTCTACATTGATATACATGAAAATGATGAATATATTATGATCATGATTAAAAATATATCTGCTCAGGAATTGAACTTTACTGGTGAAGAAATTGTAGAACGTTTTGTAAGAGGAGATAAATCTAGAAATACAAGTGGTAGTGGTTTAGGATTAGCTATTGCTAAAAGTTTTACTGAGATACAAGGTGGTTTATTTAAGATAGATATTGATGGTGATTTATTTAAAGCTATTATTCAATTTAAAAAATAACCAGAATGAGGATAACCTCACTCTGGCTATTTTTAAATAAATATAAGCTGAACACATAGCATATAAACTAATGTTCCTCCAATAATTGATAATAATGTATTTCTTTTATATAAATGTAAAACAACAACAGTAGCTACAGCAATAATTTCACTTATACCATGAAAACCTGATATAAAATTTACATCTTTTAAACAGTATACAACTAACATAGCCATAATAGAATATGGCAAAACTTCTCCTAAATATTCAATAATAGGGCTTTTCTTATTAGAAAAAGCAATAAATGGTAATACTCTTGTTAATAAGGTTACTAAGGCTACTACTGTGATTATTAATAAATCATGACTCATAGCTCTCCTCCTTTTTATATAACATCATTAATGATGTTAATATCCCTATCATTGAAGGAATAATAAAAGAAGTCGCTCCAAAAACAAATAAACAAACAATACTTATAACAAAACCAATATATGTTGGTATATGTTTATTAGTATTTAAGAACTGATCTACGACAATAACTACAAATAACGCAGTCATCGCAAAATCTAAACCTTTTGTATTAATAGTAATCAAAGAGCCAATAGCACTACCAATTAAACTTCCTGTTATCCAATAGCATTGATTAAATAAAGAGATTAAAAACATTGATTCATTATCTGTATCTTTATGAGATACTAATAAAGAATAAGTTTCATCTGTTAATGAGAAAATCATATATGGTTTATATTTTCCCATTGATTGAAATCTATCTAACATAGATAATCCATAAACTAAATGTCTTGCATTAATAAACAAAGTCATTAATGCAGCTGAAATTAAAGAAGCTCCACTCGTAAGCAAATTAATAGTTACAAACTGCATACTTCCAGCATAAATAAATACACTCATTAATAAAGCATAATATATAGGATAACCTTGACTAGAAAGCAACATTCCAAAAGCAATACCTAAAACTATATATCCCATTAATACAGGAATAGAAGCAAGAAAAGAAGATTTTATTTTATTCCTCACTAAAGAATTCTCCTAATGTTTTGATATTATCTACAATATAATCACATTGATATCTTTCAAATTCTTCTTTGTCTCCATATCCATACAATACGCCGATACATGGGATATGATTCTCATGAGCACCTATAATATCATGCATTCTATCTCCAACCATAATACACTCTTTATAATCAATGTTCTCTTGATGCAGACAATAAGAAATAACATCAGCTTTAGCTTTTCTAGTTCCATCTAGTTCACTACCATAGATACCTTTAAAATACTTAGACAAATGAAAATGTTCTATTATTTGTTTTGCAAAAATAATGGGTTTACTTGTACATACGTATAAAATATATCCTTTATCTATTAATGTCTGTAAACATTCTTCAATACCTTCATAGACTTTATTTTCGAATTTACCTTTTTGATTAAAGTATTCTCTAAACTTATCTATTGCTTTCCAGCAAGTCTCATAATCCATACCATAATACTTTGTATAAGAATCATCTAATGGTGGTCCTATAAAAGGCTTTAACTTTTCTAGTTCTGGTGGTTCAATACCTTGAGATTTTAATCCATAAGCTACGGCCTTAGTAATTCCTACAAAAGGATCTGTTAATGTTCCATCTAAATCAAACAAAATATATTTCATCATATCACCCCATAAAAAATCTTATCATTATTTTAACATAAGAAAAGTCCTGCTTCTATAAGAAACAGGACAATAATTATTTAATAATCGCTTGAATAGCAACGCATCCAGGTCCACCTTGAGTAATAAATGCAGGTGATAATTCTAAAACTTCAATTTCAGTATCTGGGAAATGTTTTTGAATAATAGCTTTTGCTTCATTAACTCTTTCAATAAACCCAGCATGAGAAATACTAATTAAGTATTTTTCATTAGCACCAAATTCTTTTAAAGTTTTACAAATTTCTAAAATAGCTGCTTTAAACGTTCTCTTAATACCACATGATTCTAATTTCAAGAAATCTTTAGTTTGTGTCATAAGTGGTACAACTTTCAACATTCCTAAAATTGTTGCAGCTGCTGGGGTTAATCTTCCACCACGTTTTAAGAAACCAAAATCATAAGGAATCAAAAAAGAAATGTGATTATTAGTATAATGATTCATTTTATCTATAATTTCCTGATAAGTACTTCCATTATCCTTCATCTCAAGTGCTTTCTTAACCATATAACGATGAGGTCCACATAAAGTCTTAGTATTAATAACAGTAATATTTTCATTATTTTCTATACTATTCTTAGCTCCAACTGCACTACGATATGTTCCTGATAATCCATCACACATTGAGATAACTAAGATATCATCTTTTACTGTTTCAAATACTTCTAAAGTTTCCCCTACTGATGGTTGAGAAGAAGTTGGAATACCTCCTGCTTTAACTTTTTCTAGAAATTCATTTGGATAGATATCCACATATTCTTTCCATGTTTCTTTATTAATTGTTACACTTAATGGCAAAACTTTTAGTCCTAATTCTTCTCCTTCTGCTGGTGAGAAAAGAGTTGATGTATCTGTTACTATTTTCATTATATAATCTCCTTCTAATCATAATTATACAATACCAAATTACGACATTATTGTCAATATAGCTAGTTTTAAAAAGTAATAAATATAGTTTTAATAACTACGTTTTGACATTTTCAAAATTTAATGATATATTAAGAAAAAAAGGAGATTATTATGGAAGATATTAAGAATTTTCATATACCAAGATGGGAGGAGCTTCCTGATTTTCCTCTATATATAGAACAAGTTGTAAACTATATTGAATCTAAACTAGGAAAGTTCTCTTTTGATGAAAAAATGATTACTAGTTCTATGATTAATAATTATGTCAAACATGGAATTGTAAAAGCACCAGTAAAAAAGAAATATGATAGAGATCAGATAGCTTATTTTATTGTTATTTGTATACTAAAGAAATCATACTCTTTAGAAGAAGTTGGTAAGCTATTACAAATTCAGATGAGAGAATCACCATTAGATTTATCATATAACTATTTTTGTGATGAAGTAGAATCTTGTATTAAAAGTATTTTATTTGATGAACCATTAGTTCATCCTATAGCGATACAGACTGATCCTCAGATTGTTTATTTACTACAAATAACAGTATTATCAGTAGCTCAAAAAATATGTGTACAATATTACTTAAATAAGCAAAACGAAATAAAGAAGCAATAAGCATTCTTTTATATTATGAATAGTTAAAATTTTTTAATTATTTATTTACAAATTTCTTAATAAATGTTAATGTGTTGTCGAAAATGACATTATAAAATATGAGAGGTTAAATATGAATATTTATTGTGAAATCATTATTTCTATGTTTATTGGTTATATAATCGGTTCTATTCCTTTTGCTTTGGTTATAGGTAAAATTTTCTATAAGACTGATGTTAGAAAATTTGGAAGTGGTAATTTAGGTGGTAGTAATACGGGAAGAGTTTTAGGAAAAAAAGCTGGTCTTTTAGTAATGATATTAGATGTTTTAAAAGTTGTATATGCTAGTTTTCTATGTTCATTTTTTAAACATAGTGAAATTACTATTATTCTAGCAGGATTTATGACTACTATTGGACATTGTTATCCTATATTTGCTCATTTTAAAGGTGGTAAAGCTGTCGCAACTATGTTTGGTTTTTTACTAAGTCATGTTCTTTTAGTTGCACATAATCCTTTTGTCTTTTTTCTACCATTAATATTGTTTTTAATTGTACTATACATAGGTAAAGTTGTTTCTATTTCTAGTATATGTTCCGCTATATTTAGTACTTTATATATATTTTTTAAGGTAGATAAATCAATTATGTTTATTGCAACTTTACTAGTTACTTGTTTACTCATATATCGTCATAGAAGTAATATTATTAAATTTTTAAAAGGTGAAGAAAATAAAATATCATGGATGTAAATAAGGAGAAGATGATGTGATCTTCTCCTTATTTATTTAATTCATATTCTTTTGTCATCTTTTTTATTAATCTATACATATGTGCTTCAAACATCCCATACATACCTATATAAATCACTTCTGCTACTAATGTACATGAAATCATAATAACTACAATTGATGCTAATGGACCATATATAGACTGATAATCAGCAATACTAAAATATAACTGCAATATATTTAATAACAGTAACATTAAAAAACTCGCCAGTACTGCACCTACCATAATATCAAATACATGTACGTGAACATCAGGAATAATTTTATACAACAGAAAGAAAATAACAAAAAAACAAATAAATAAAATACTTTCATCTATTAAAAAATGCTGACTTAATTCAACCGATGATAAAATAATCGGAAAAAAAGTGAGTACTGTAATAATTAGTAATAATAACGTAAACACCATCACTGTTTTTAATATTGTAAATATCTGCTCTATTATATTAGTTCTTTCATGTGCTGGTGGAAACATATTTTTAGAAACGCCATATAATTGATGAATCCCCCTACTAATAACAAATATAGACATTCCAATAACAATTAAAGATGAAGCACTAACATCTGTACTAGAAATAGCATTAACCACAACAACTGAAAACTCCGGTGTTAAAAACTTTTCTAGAATTCTCGTTAATAAAGTTAAATCAACATCAAAGAATGTCGAAAAATAAGAAATTAAAGAACAGATTGGAAAAATAGCCATAATTAAATAATAAGCAAAACAAATCCCTGCATTCTCATGTACCTTATAACGATAATCAATGTACATATT
>CALCBO010000287.1 GCA_937897245.1 uncultured Caryophanales bacterium
ACTCACCCATAAAGTGGTCCTGCAAACCCTTCCAGAGCTCCTCGCTTGCGCCCTTACCATCACCCAACTGATGCTCGGTAACGAATGTAAGGTCACCCTCCTGCTCCTCTACCTCTACGAACTTATCTGCACCTACCTTGCAAAGTGGACACTTCTCGGGAGCTGCATCTCCCTCGTGAATATAACCACATACTGTACAACGAAATTTCTTTGCCATAATTTTGTCTGTTTTAAGTTTGTTTGTTTATAATAGTTTATTTTCTTTTCCTATTACAAAGATAAAATAATTTCCGACTTTTGCAATTCGTTTTTTTATCACAATTTTCTATCGAATCATAAGCTAAACTTATACACAACGAATCTTAGCGTCGCAACCTTATAAATATTATATATAGGAGCAGATAACCCGCTCGGAACTCCTATTATATCTTTTAATTCTTCACCTCTGCCTCCGAAATAAGTTTTTCGATATAGGCCACATCGGTACAATCCTTTGCCATCACACGCTTCTTGCTGTCGAGCAGATACATTGCGGGGATAGCACGAAGGTCATAGGTGCGCTGTTGGGTGATAGCCTTGCCCTTATCGTAGCCATTAATCCAAGCCGAAGGATAATCCTTCAAATGGTCACGCCAAGCGGCCAAATCCTCATCGGGATAGAGCACCAACACCTTCATATCACCACGCTCCGAGAGTTCGTTGAGCATAGGCGACGAGAGCAACTGCTCACGCACCTCGCGGCACATCGGACAACCCGGATTGCTAATAAACACAAGCAGATACTCGGCCTGAATGTCGTACATACGCTTTGTTCGTCCATTAGGCAAAGTGTACAGAAAATCGTTTGCGGCACGACCTACCCTATTCTGCAAAGCGATAGAGAGATCATATTCATAGGGCTTGCGCTCATACTCATCGAGCAGAGGACTTGCGATGGCCG
This sequence comes from uncultured Caryophanales bacterium, assembly GCA_937897245.1. The sequence goes on from CALCBO010000287.1 coordinate 941, forward strand.
ACTCCAAAACGGGGATATATTTTTCATCGTCGCGCACAGTTGAATTGGGATTATGCAGCACCTGCTCGGCAAGGAACAGGAAATATTCAAACATCGGCTTCGACTTAGAGGCTTTTTGCATAAGTCCCTTCATTGATTTATCAATCAACGAATCAGGAACACAACCAACCGCATACACAGCAAACGATGTGAGCATACTCGATGTGTCGGCTCGCGATATGAATGTGGTGTCGGCAAAATCGAACTTATCCCAATAGTGTTGATTCATATACAAGGTCTTCTGCTCAGGGCTAAACGAGGCAGGAGCCAAAGTTGGCACAAAAGGTTTGAGCGGTTTCACCTGCTGAGTGTTAGGTGCAGAAGCGTTGGCATCGCTCGCAGTTTGTTTCGCACGCGAGCCACAACCACAAAGCCCCAATGAAACAACGGCCAAAGCCAAAAACAAAAATATTTTATTCGAGCACTTCATTTTCTTGGTAAAATTGCAATTAAACAATATAGCATAAGACAAAAATAGCACAATCGGCGCAAATAAAAAAGAGTTTATTATACTTAATATAAATAAAGTATTACCTTTGTATATATCACAACGCTAACAACAAAACAAATATTATCATTCTATAATGTAGGTAAAGATATTATTAAAAAGAGTCTTAGTTCTAGTGATGCTGATTTAGTTAATATTCAACAATTATATCTACAAGGAACTGGACAAATGATTTATGATGAAAGAGCTAAAATGGTATTATGGGATTATGTTCCTAATAAGAGTAGTAAAAAAGATATTATTGAGGCTATGAATATTAACTTAGGAAAGAAAGAACATAAAGATATTACAGAATTCCATTTCTCTATTAATGAACCTTATACTAAAAAAATTATTGGAGAAGGTCCTTATAAAACTGATTCTGGTTATACCCTACTTCCAGACTTTACTGGAGATTCAGAATCACAAGCAAGAGCTACTGCTTCAAAGATGGGAATTAGTGTTAGCTTTAATGGTAGTGGTGGATATGTTACTAGTCAAAGTTATCCAGCTAAAAAGAGAGTTGATTTAATTAAAGGTAGTGTTGTATTAACACTTTCTGGTGGAAAGAATACTACCAAAAAAGATGATGATACTAGAAATGAAAAAGAAAATAATCGTTCAACTGAGAAAAATTATTATCAACAAAATACTGATAACAACAATAATAATACTAATGATACTGGTAATAATACTCCTGTTGTACCGGATAATGATACTAAAGATGATGATGATAATACTTCTAATGATAGTACAAATACTGGTAATAATGAACCAAATGAATAATTTGGTTCTTTTTTTCATACTAAAAGAGCTACATTATTGTAGCTCTACTAGATATAATTTAATATCATCATGGACAAACTTTAAGGTTGCTTTCTTTTGATATGATGAGAATTCTTTATCTGTATAATCCCAACTAACTTCTACAGTATAAGCTTCTTCATCTGTTTTATCAACATAAGTAAAAGCTTCTTTATTTATACTATCAATAGTTATTTCATTTACTTCTGGTAGTTTTTGATTACGGTCATCATAGATATTGTTTTCAACATATTTATAATATGTATTTTGAGCATTTTGTAGGAAGTTTTCAAGTACATCTGGATAAACAAAGTCTACTCCTCCAATATCAGTTTTAGCATTCTTATCTTTTAATGAATAAAAGTCGTAAATAAACATCTCAGATATTTTTTTAGCATAATCTTCTTCGTTTACTTCATCTTCTTCTAAGATTTTTTTAAGCTCTTTAAACATCTCTTTATATCTTTTTGTTTTTGTATCTTTTAGTGTATATCCATATTTTTCTATTTTACTAACAACTTTAGCTCCAGCAACTTTTTTCTCTGAATTAAGAGACTTATAAGCTAAGAACCCCAATATAGCAATAGCAATAACTACTATTACTAATAATACTATTCTTACTCTTTTTTTTAATTTCATACTTACTCCTTTTCTTTATTTTGTGTTTCTTTATTTTTTGTTTCATTTAATAAATCAAATACTATTATATCATTAGAAACATCTAATAATTTATTAGTATATTCTGTATTATCAGATATTTCTTGTTCTGAGATAGCTTCTTCAGTTAATGATAAATAGGCTTCTTTTTGACTATTATAATACATTTTATTATTAACCCAATTTCCATTAGGGAAAACTACAATATTATTATCTTTGATGTTATAAATATCATGTCCTAAAGCATATTTATTATAGAAACCTAACATATTACCTAAAGTTGGAACTACGTCATACATTCCCATAACATTCTTATTTTCAAAATTCAAATCAGTACCTTTCATATCCTTATTCCAAATAATGAATGGTACTTTTCGACCTAATTCATATTGGTATGAGTCATATTCTTTATAATTAGGATCATCATATTCATATATTGAGTCAGTTTCTTTATTATAATTGTATAAACGATTATAGTCTTTTCTAGGTAATCTAGCATCATGATCTCCATATAAGACAATAATTGTATTATCTAATAATCCTTTTTCTTCTAGACCTGTAATAAATTCACCTAAAGCACTATCTGCATAGTGAACTGATTTAAAATAATTACCTAATTTAGTACCTTCCATATATGGATATACTTTTTCTTCAGTTGTGCCATTTTCTAAAGTTACAGTTTCTTTAATATCAACTGGATATTCACCATACTTTTCTACTTCTGAGAATGGAGTATGATTAGATAACATAATCAATAGTCCATACCATTTATCATGTTCTTGATTAATCTTTTCTATTTTATCAATTGATTGTTTAAAGAATTCTTTATCAGATAAACCTAAACCAATTACTTTGTCTTTAGTTACTTCATAATCTTTTTTACTGAAGAACCTTTGATAACCCATTCTATTATGCATAGCTCTTCTATTCCAGAAATCAGCATTATTGGCATGCATACTAAATGTATAATAGCCTTTTTCATTTAAAAATTTAGGAATAGCATTATATGTTCTATCTGAATACGAAACAAAAGCTGTACCACTTTTAGTTGGCATTAATGATGTGTTATAAGTAAGTTCAGAATCACTACTTGTACCTACACTAACTTGAGAATAAAAATTAGAAAAATATATTCCTTCACTTGCTATTTTCTTAAAAGTTGGCGTAACTTCTACACCATTAAATGATAATCCTATGGTATTAGTCATCATACTTTCTGCATGTATCGCAATAACATTTTTTCCTTCAAATAAATTGGTGTATTCATTTGTTTCAGGTTCATCTTTACGGTCACTAAAGTAATCAGTAAAATCTTTATGTGCTTTATCATAACCAAACATTGAATTAATCTTTGGTTGAAGTGAAGTAAAGACATCATTAGCTTGATATACATAAATACCAAAGCGCATAACTACATATTCTTTATTCCATTGTTTTAAAAATCTAGAGATATCTAGAGATGATAAAGTAATTAAAAAGATAGCAAGCAAAGCACAAGTAGCAGTAAGAGATTTTAATGTTTTAGCTTTTCTTTTAGTTTTTAATTCTATTCTCTTATAATAATTCTTTTTCTTTAGACGAAGGTGAACTATTAATAAAATTAATGGTCCTATCACATATATTAAATCTTTTAGTTGAAGAACATTTTCAACAACTGCATCTCCAACATCTCCAATATATTGAGTTAATGATAACATAGAGATAGATGCAAAAGATGTATAGAATGTATAATAAATAGAATTAATCATACATATGGCTGTCAGAAAGATACTGAAACCAAAGTAATAGAAAAATCTATTTTTAGGTTTTACTAAGTAACCAAAAGAAGCAATAAATAAGACTACTGTTGTATCTGCGAGTACTGCTTTCCAAGATAGATAGTTTTCTGTTGAATGCATACAGAAGAAACGAAGTGTTGTGGAGTTTAGAACACATGTGACGATGAATGTTAGAAATAATACATTATTTTTAAAGAATTCTCTTACTAAGTGTTCAGTTTTAACTCTTTTTAATTGTCTTTTGGTATATTTTCTAAATTTATTCCAAGCAATTTTTATTCTTTTCATATTATCACCTTACTTTATGATTATATCATTATATGTGGTCTTTTTCAATGTAGGCCTTTTTTCTTCTTATATATTTTATCATATTTTTTAAAAAAAGAAGAATATTTTTTATTCTTCTATGGCTGATTTATAAGAACTAGCATTAATTACCATACCTAAAGTATATATATATGATAATAAGTATACCCATAATAAAAGAACTATAATATTAGAGATACTGCCATAGAAGACATCATATGAAGTAAATCTATCTATATAGAATGTAAATACTTCAGTGGCAATTATCCAACTAAAGGTAGTAAATAATGCTCCTTTATTAGTGGTATTACTAGGAATACTCTCATCTGGAGCAATTATATACATTAATTTAATATTAGAGAAAAGAATTAATATCATTATTGGATATTTTAAAATACCTAACATTTCTCTTATAACATTGGTCACAGTATCTTCTTCGGTAATTAAACCAATAATATTTGATAAGGTTGAACCAAATACTGGTACTAATAATAGAAACATAAATAAAACTAATACAATAATAATCATTAGAACTGCTTTTACTCTTCTTCTGATTAGACCATTTGGTTCTATTCTATATATTTCATTAGAAATATTTATCATAGAGAATGTTCCATTAGATGCTAAAAAGAAAGTTGTAATATAGAAAATAATCATATTAAAATTAATTCCACTACCAGCATTAATACTGTTTAAAACTGCCGATATTTCATCTGGAGTTGAGACAGCAATTGCTTCATTAAGAGCTTCAGTTGAGATTGATAAATTAGCTGTTAAGGTTGCGATTAAGGCTACTAAAGGAACTAATGTTAAGACAAGAAAAAAAGCAAGATGTCCTGGTAATATTCTCATCTCTGGTCTTACTAATAGATTGAATATTTTTAACATATATTCTCTTGCTTTTTCCATTTTTAATCACCTTTTATTTATATTCTTCTTTATTGGTAATCATTTCTAAAGTTGCTTCATTGATGGCATCATCTAATGTTTTTATTTCATCAGTAATCATACTATAACCAACAGCAGCACCAAATTCATGAGGTAGATTTCTCATCTCTTTGGATAACTTCTTAGTATAAGTACTAATTTGTCTATCACTATAGCCCACTAGATATATTAAGAATTCATTACCATCAGTTCTAATAATTTCACTATTTTCTAATTGAGTATTAACTAATATACCAGCTGCTTTAACAATTAATTGATCTCCTTCTTCATGACCATAATTATCATTAACATATTTAACACAGTTTAAATCAACCATAACAATTGATTGTGGGAATACTGAGCAATCTTCCCATTCTGGCATTTTAGCATTTAAATAATTACGATTCTTAAGTGAAGTAAGCATATCTGTATATTTATGTCTATCAGCTATTTTAACTTTTTTCTTCTGTTTCTTACGTTTAACAAAGATGTACATCATATTTAAAATAAATAATGGAGCAAATATTAAGATAAGTACTACTGTATATACTTGCTCAAGAGTTGAATCTTCTAAGATTGAAGCACTTAGGCTTTCTATTCCTTGATTACGATAATTATAGTAAGAATTAGTATTTACAATATAATTAAGTAAATCATAAAAAGCTTCATTATTATCTTTTACCATAAATTTATAATCATTCATCATAGTATCTTGATATAATGAGATAAGATTTCTAAATTTAGATGTTTGATAATGATTAAATATCTCTTTATCAACTACTATTAAACGACTCTTAGCATTTTTTAATAAATCATCTACATTCTTATATTCTTTAATATCTGCACGTGAGTTATTAACAAAATAATTATATAAAGAATCACCTTTTACCATAGCTATTTTTTGTCCTTTTAGACTTTCAAATGAATTAATAATATGTTTATCTTCTTCTTTTCCTAATACAACATAATCTTCTATAAATGGTGATTTAGTAGCTTGATATTTATCATTACTGTAATTGTAATAATCAAAATAAATATCTACTTTTCCTTTATCAATAGCTCTTTTTAATTCTTTTTTAGAAGAATATTTCTTATATTTAAAATTGATATTAGCTAATCTAGATAAACGATTAATATATTCACCAGCTATTCCAGCTACTTTATTATTAACGTTAACTTCATATGGAGCATTTTCAACATAACCATAGACATAGTTTTTAGACATTAATTTAGCCTTTGTTTTAGCATCTAATTGATTTTTATCTAAATAATAATCTAAGTATGCTTTATTATAATCTTTAATATAATTAGTTTTTCTCCATTTGTTATAGTATTTAGTAACTATATTATTTAATTCTTTATCTTTATCACTTAAGGTAAGAACAATTTGTTTTTTCATTTCAGTAAAATAGTAATTTATATAGTATTTATCTTTTTGAATTGTATAATCTAAATACATAATATTTGGAACTACAATCATATTTATTTCCCCATTATCTAGGGCCAAATATAAGTTAGTAATATTATCATAGGTT
>CALCBO010000288.1 GCA_937897245.1 uncultured Caryophanales bacterium
GGGGGCTTCTTTTTGTTCCTCGACTATAATATCTTCTGCTTCAGAAAATAAACTGTCAAAATCATCAAATTCATCTTTAATAAATGATTCTAAGTATTCATTCATTAAAACACTTTCAGTAAAGTTGCCAGAATTATCAATTAAAAAACACTCTCTAAATTTACGTACATATCCAATACCTTGTACTGGAGCTTCCAAATTAAATTCATCTGTCGAACAACTAGCTAAAATAGAGAATATTTCATTTCTCTTATTAGGTGCTGTTTCATTTGTATATAAAATAGTCATAATAGCTTTTGCAATCAAATGATTCTTATAAGCATTAGAATCCATATCATTTTGACTAAATACTAAAGCTAATTTCAACATTCTATCAATTATAGGTAATTGTGAATGACTAGTACATTGAAGAAGTAAAGCCAAATCATCTTTATTTAACAAATAAACAGGTAAGCGTAATTTTTCACCTAAACCATCTGTTTCATTAGTACTAATATAACGATAATTATATTGACTATTAATCTGATTTAAATTACTAAAAGCATTATAATACTCTCCAGAAGAATCAAATATAAAAATATTAGCTTTATAAGGATTTAATCTTTGATCTTGAAACATATTTTGAAATAATCTTGATACACCACAAGATTTACCTGAACCAGTATTACCAAATATTGCAAAATGATTACTAAAGAAATTATTTACATCTAAAAACACAGGAAAATCATCATAAAAAGGACTAACTCCTAATTTCATATACCCTTTAACATCAGAACCTGTTATCAAAGGTATTTCATCTTTCTCTATAACTCTTATTCTAGCATCTAAAGATGGTTTACGAATAGTACCTCCAACTAAACGATTATCTATTATTTCTCCTAAAAATCTAGCTTTTAAAATAGAACCATCCATATCATCTACTTCACCTAATATTTTCTTAGTATCATCCTCAAATACCAAATGTAAATTCATTAAATTTACAGTTACTTCTGATCCCTCTTTTAACTTAACATTACAAGAATCATCACTAATATAAGTAATTCTATCAAACATATATATCCCCTCTTTACAATCATCCTATCATAACTAAAATTATACTAATAAATATTTTTTTTTTCAAGAAAAAACAAAAAGAAAATGATAACATCATTTCCACTAGTTAGAAAAAATTATCTAATTCTTCCTTAATATCTTTATTATCAATCATCAAAGATATTTCTCTTAATCGATTTTTCTTCTGTAATAATTTAAGCTTATTTTCATATTCTTCTAATTTAGTTAATACAACATGTATTTGATTAAATATAGCATTACTACTTATATTGTACTCTTCTGCTAATTCTCTATAACTATAATTTTGAAAATAATAATCTTCAAAATATTTACGTTGTTTTTCTGTCAACAATTCACCATACAAATCATATAAATCATTATAATATACAACTTCTTCCATAAATCTCCTACATCATATCTTTAAATAATCCATATATATATTTTTCAATATCAAAAACTTGTAAATCTTCTTTGGCCTCTCCTAAACCAATATATTTAACTGGTATTCCTACTTCTTCTTTTATAGCTAAAACAATACCACCTTTTGCCGTACCATCTAATTTTGTTAAAACAATTCCTGTAATATTGGTAATTTCTTTAAATGCTTTAGCCTGACTAATTCCATTTTGTCCTGTAGTAGCATCTAATATTAATAATGTTTCATTAGCTCCACCATCAATTAAACCACTAATTACTTTATTCATTTTTTCCAATTCTTTCATTAAATTAACTTTATTTTGAAGTCTTCCTGCAGTATCCACTAAAACAACATCATATTCTTCTTCCTTAGCTTTTACTATTCCATCATAAACTACACTTGAAGGATCACTTTCTTCTTTTCCAAAGAATCCAACATCTACTTTTTCACTCCATTCACGAAGTTGATTAACAGCTCCTGCTCTAAATGTATCAGCTCCAACTAATAACACTTTCTTACCTTCTTGTTTTAATTGATAAGCTAATTTCCCAATTGTTGTTGTTTTACCAACTCCATTTACTCCAACAAACAAGAAAACTGTTGGACCATTTTCATTATATTGAAGTTTGTTACTTAATACCTCATCGTTTACATAAATAATAAACAATTCATCTACAATTACTTCTTTTAATAAGGTTGGATCGGTTATCTTTTCATCACTTACTCTTTTTCTTAATCGCTCCATAAAATTCATTACAGTATTAACACCAATATCAGCCATTATTAAGATTTCTTCTAACTCTTCAAAATAATCTTCATTTATTTTATTATACTTATTAGTAAGATCTGCAAGTCTTGAGACAAACCCCTGACGAGACTTAGTAAGACCTTTTTCATACACCTTTACACTCTTAACAACTTCAGTATTGGTTTTATTTTTTTTCTCTGCTTTTTTTTCTTTCTTCTTAAATAAACCTTTTTTCTTATTTTCTTTTTTCTCTTCCTTAAAAGTCTCACTTACTTCTTCTTTTGTATCCTCAACCTCTACTGACTCTACTTCTTCTTCATCTTGAGTTTCTTCTATTTCTTCTTCAAAATTATCATCTTCTTCTTCATCTGACTCTTCTTTGACATCATCGTCACCATCATCATCTGACTCTTCTTCTAAATCATCTTTAGATAATTCTTCTTCTATTTCTTCTTTATCATTACCTGAAAACATATTTTTTATTTTTTGAAATAAACCCATTTATATCACCTCTTTCTTATTTTAACACATAATTAACACCTCAAACAATCATAAAGATAGACAAATACAAAAAAATATAGTATAATTTCATAGTCAGTTCTTTATGAATCTTAAATAAAAAAGAAAGGAGAATGTATGAAAAAAGAACAAACCAATGAAACAAAGATAATTGTTTTAGGTGGTTTAGGAGAAGTCGGAAAAAATATGTATTGTGTAATGCATAAAGACTCTATTGTTATTATTGATGCCGGTGTTAGTTTTCCTGAAAGTGAACTTATGGGTGTAGATTATGTCTTACCTGATTTTACTTTCTTAAAAGAAAACGAAGATAAAATTAAAGCTTTATTAATTACTCATGGTCATGAAGATCATATAGGAGGAATTCCTTTTTTACTACAAAGTATTAATATTCCTGCGATATATGCACCAAATCATGCCAAAGAATTAATTGCCGTAAAATTACAAGATCGTAATATTAGATATGATAACTTATTTGTATATACCGATCAAACTAAACTTAAATTTAAAGAAATAGAAGTTGAATTCTTTAGAATTACTCACTCTATTCCTGACTCTCATGGTATTAGTATCACAACCCCAGATGGTAGAATTGTAACTACTGGAGATTACAAATTTGATTTAACTCCAATTGGCCCTATGGCAGATTTATATAAAATGGCTAAATTAGGAGAAGAAGGAGTAGACGTTCTAATTGGAGACTCTACAAATGCTTTAAACGAAGGCTTTTCAAATAGCGAATCAGTAGTTGATGAAACATTAAATGCTATGTTTGAAAAATGTAAAAACAATCGTATTATTATCGCCACCTTTGCTTCAAATATTTATAGAGTAAAACATATCTTTGAAACCTGTCATAAATATAACAGAAAAATATGCATCTTTGGTAGAAGTATGGAAAATAATATTAACATATCCTTAAATGGAGGATATATCGATCATAAAGAACTACTTGTTTCTCCAGAAGAAGCAAATAATTTAAAACCAAATGAAGTAACTGTTTTATGTACAGGAAGTCAAGGAGAACCTCTCGCAGCTTTATCAAGAATATCAAATGGTACACATAAATACATTAAACTAAGACCTGATGATGTAGTCATATTCTCATCATCTGCTATTCCTGGTAACGCTCTAAGTATTTCTAAAACAATTAACAAATTATATCTAAAAGGAGTAAAAGTATACACTAATAATGTTCTACAAGACTTACATACTTCAGGTCATGCCAATGAAGAAGAAATAAAATTAATGATTCGTTTAATAAGACCTAAGTATCTAATGCCTTTCCATGGAGATTATAGAATGCTAAAAAAACAAGCTAATATTGGGATTAATTGTGGTATTCCAAAGGAAAATACTTTTATTCTTAAAAATGGTGATACTTTGTCTTTAAAAAATCACATATTAACTAAGGGTGAAAGTAAACCTGGAGCTGATATCTATGTAGATGGAAATAGAATTGGTGAAATAGGTGGAGCTGTTATTAAAGACCGCAAAATAATGGCTAACGATGGTATCTTAGTAGTAATAATTAATGTTGATATGAAAAAACGTGAATTATTAATAAAACCAAATATTACCACAAGAGGATTTATCCTAGTAAATGAAAATGAAGAATTAATCAAAAAAATTGAGAAAAAAGCTGAACAAACTATTAATGCAACAATTAAAAATCTTAAAACAACTTTTGCTAGCTTAAAAAGTGATTTAACTGAGACTTTATATCCATATATTAATAATTTAACTGGTAGAAGACCAATTATTTTACCTGTAATATTAGACATTAAAAGATAGAATTTTTAATTTATTCTATCTTTTTTATATTCTTAAATAATATTGATTATTCATAAATTCCAAGGTTTCTGCATAATTACTATGAAATAATAATGATAAACGAAAATAAAAATATCTTTCACTCTTATCATCAATACTAAGTAATAATTTATACTGTTCCCAACTAATTAAATCCAATTTTTTTGTAAAGATTGGATAATTAAGATAAAACTTTTTCATAAAATGTATATTTTCACGTGTATACAAAAAACTATTTCCATAATAGTAAGAATAATAATCAGAATATTTTTTTATCACATTTTCATATTCAGTCTGTTTTTCATAAACTGCTTTTCCAATCTGCCAAAAAAGAAACAATTGTGAACTAAATAATTTCATTTAAACACCTCCTTATTTATATTATTCGAAAAAAAAAGAGTTTTTCAACTCTTATTTAGCTTCTTCTATAGCTCTAGTCTCTCGAACAACTGTAATCTTTATTGTTCCTGGATATTTTAGATTTGCTTCTATTTGTTCTTTAACTTCACGTGCTATTTGATGTGCTTTTAAATCATCTACTTTATCTGGTTTAACTATAACACGTAATTCTCTACCAGCCTGAACTGCATATGACTTATCAACACCATCAATTTTATTTCCAACTTCTTCAAGTTGAGAAAGACGATTAATATAATTCTCTAATGAATCATTTCTAGCACCTGGGCGAGATGCTGATAAAGCATCTGCTATGGCAACAATTTCCGAAATAACACTAGTTGCTGGTGTATCTCCATGATGTGAAGCAATAGCATTAATAACCACTTCATTTTCATGATATTTCTTAGCTATATCTACTCCAATATCCACATGACTTCCTTCAATTTCATGGTCAATTGCTTTTCCAATATCATGTAATAATCCAGCTCTCTTGGCTAAGGTAACATTCTCCCCTAATTCTCCAGCTATAATACCAGATAGTTCAGAGACTTCACGAGAATGTTGTAATGCATTTTGTCCAAAGCTAGTTCTAAAATGCAGTTTACCAATTATTTCAATCAACTCTGGATCAAACTTTGTAAGTCCTAATTCAAAAGTGGTATCTTGACCATACTCGATAATCTTTTGTTTCATATCTTTACATACTTTATCATATAATTCTTCGATACGAGTAGGATGAATTCTACCATCTTTAATTAAACTTTCCAAAGTAACTCTAGCAATCTCACGTCTTAATGGATCAAAACTCGATAAAACTACAGCCTCTGGTGTGTCATCAATTATTAAGTCAACTCCTGTAATAGCCTCAATAGTACGAATATTTCTTCCCTCTCGACCAATAATTCTACCTTTCATCTCATCATCAGGTAGATTAACTACTGTTACAGTTTGTTCACTCGCAATATCAGATGCATATTTTTGCATAGAAGCAACAATCAACTCCCTAGCTTTTTTATCTGCCACCAAGCGAGCCTCATTTTCACTTTCACGAATATACTCTGATATTTCCTTTGACATACTTTCTTTAACTTTACTCATAACTAGATTACGAGCTTTTTCTTTACTAAAGCCAGAAATCTTTTCAAGTAATTCTAGTTGTTCCTTTTTTATTTCCTCCACTTTACTTCTTTCAACTTGGATTTCTTCATGTTTTTCAGATAATTTATTTTCACGTTCATCTAAAGTTGCTTCACGTTTTTGAAACATCTCATCACGTTTATCAATACTTGCTTCACGTTGTAATAAGCGATTCTCACTTTCTTTTAATTCTTCTTTCTTTTCACGAATCTCCTTATCTAAATCCATTTTTCTTTTATGAGCTTCTTCTTTTTGCTCAATTGCCGCATCTCTTTTTATTTTATCAATTTCACGACGAGCCTGGCTTATCATTTTTTCAGCTTTTTTTGAAACTGATTTATACTTATTTTGATAATATTTTCAAAAATTGATGAATAGGGAGGAATAATTATGGTAGAAGAAACTTTTGAAGAAGTATCCGCAATTTTAAAACATATTATGGAAAACCCAAGCGTACCACGTAATATCAGAAGAGCTGCAGATGAATCTTTCCAAACCTTAAATGATGAAAGTGAAGATCCAACTGTAAGAGCTAGTGCTGTAATCTTAAAGTTAGATGAAATCAGTAACGACCCTAATATCCCAGTTCATGCAAGAACCTTAATTTGGGAAATCTTATCTAAATTGGAAGCTATCACCGTATAAATTTTCCAATTTAATTTATTCTTTTTTTACTATTTTTAAATATTTTAATAATTTTTTAACAATTCTCTATTTTTTACAATAATTTATCATTATTTTTCATTTTTTATAAAATTCTTAAGACATTAATATTTGCTATAATTAGCTATATTTCAATTAGATAGAATTATAGAAAATCTAGACGTGCATTTCAAGTGTAAAATTAATAGATTTTATTATTAAATAATTTTATTTTTATCAAAAATCTTCAAAATTAAAAACCTTTATAAGTAACGGATTTCATAACATAGAGTACATGCTATTTTTTAAGGGGTGAAATGTATGAACGATGAAAAATTTAATGAAAAATATGTAACTGTAATCTGTTTTAACCAATTTCATGGAAAGAAAATATTCAAAATTGGTTCTATTTTAAAGCTTATCAAAGAGCCGGATAATAATCATGACTCAGAGGCAATCAGAGTTGAAATGAGATATGCCGGCAAGGTAGGATACTTGGCTAACAGCACTAAAACTGTTGTTAGAGGTACCATGAGTTCAGGTAGGGTTTACGATAAGATTGATGATGAAAATGCATATGCAATCGTAAAGTTCATTTCACATCAGAATGTAATCGCTAAAGTCATCGAAGAGGATGAGCTTGCTGAACTTAGAAAAGATCCTGAAAATGATGTGAATTTCATTTAAGCATTTTATCAAAAATTAAAATTATAAATTATCTAATGCAAATTAGTTTGAATGGT
>CALCBO010000289.1 GCA_937897245.1 uncultured Caryophanales bacterium
TTTTTTGAACATAAACTTTTTATTATTTTTAAATATTTTTTTATCATATTACCAACTCTATTCTTATACTGATTATATCAAATTATCTACTATTATGAAAGTACTATATTTATTTCAAAAAAATACAAGGTTTAATATTTTGAATCCTTGTATTTTCAATTTATTATTAAGTATGATTCTATCTTGCCATTTTTTTAGTTTTAAATTTTCTTACATATTTACTTCTCATTATTGTTTCTTTTGTAGCACAGTATTTATCAGCTAAACATAGAATTATACTTTCTTTATATTTTGGAATTGTAGTACTTAGAGGAAACATATGTGATAGTATCATATTTTCTTCTTTCTTATTTAGTCCAAAATCTCTTTTAGCATTTTTTCTAGCTATTTTCGGATGTTTAAAAGCATGTAGACGGTGAGATGGATCAGGAACATGCCAATCATATAAGAAATAGTCATGTAATAATGCTCCTTTGGTTAAAGAATCATAATCTATTTTAACAGGTAATTTATTAGCAATTGAAAGACAAGTTTTCATAACATTTATAGAATGTTCATAAACACTAACATCACCATGTTGAATATATTTTAATTCTTCTTTAAAAGAATCACTTTTAACTATTTCAATATATATATCGTTATTATTCATAGTCATTCCTCCTTTTTTATCCATTATTGTTTTCTAATTATCCATACCCATTTTTCTTTTAATGAAAGCTTTTTAAATTCATAACCATATTCTGGTAGTTCTTTCTTGTAAGTTAAGAAAGCATGATCAAATTCAAAACCTGTTATTTTCTTTACTTCATCAAATGATAACTTATATTCGTCTTTATTATTTTCTTTTACATATTTCCATAATGGTTCATATTTACTCATAAAATTCCTCTTTTCATCTGTTTCAAAATATATATTATTTAATTTCTTTTTTGCCATTCAGCATAAGCTTTGGCTCTTCTTTCTTTAGCTCTTTCATCTTCTTCCATTAACCATAATTCAAATCCACTTTCATTTCCTTCTCTTATGTATTTGTCTCTTACAATATGTGCTTTAATTTTCAAATTAGGTGCTTCTTCAATTGATTCTGGTTTTCTTAATGAATAATTATTAATAATATTTTTGGAAATAGTATTTAGATTTTCTATAAACTCCTCTTTATTAGTTGTTTTAAATTCCCATGTTTTAATTGGAAAGTCATCATCAACAAATGTTAAACCTGCTGAACTAAAGAATTCATTTAGATTACTCATTTCTTCTTCAGCTACATGTCTTTCCATACTGAATATATACTCATCATTTTGAGTATGTAATATTCTAATTAATATTCCACTATATTTACCAATTAGGAAGTTATATAAATCAATAACGGATGAATAATCTGTATTTTGTTTTTCGTTATTGTTTAATTCATCACTTATCATATCAAATAATAGGTCTGCTTCATCTTTGTATTCTGTGTCAGATCCCATAGCTATATTTGGTTTATACCAAGTTGGGCCACCAAATGGATTACCTCCATCGGGTGATAATACAACTCTAGTCTCTTTTACATTAATTACTGTACTTAATAATTGCACAATTTTATCTTTATTTTTTTCTTCATATTCAATACCTATATAAGAATGACTTCCAGCATGACATCCTGTTGTTTTTACTTTATTTCTATAACAAGTCCATAGTAATCTTTCCATGGATTCGTCACCTTCAGCCCATTCTTTAATTGCAATTTCTATTTCTTCTTCTGGAATATCTTCTATTGGGATTGATATAATATTATTATACTTACTCATATTTTACCTTCTTTCTAATATACTAATACCTATACAACGTTTTATCCTATGATAAAAGGTATTTATTGTTTACTAATATATTTTACATATTAATCATATCATAAATAGCATTAATTATCTATACTATCAATTTCAATACTTCCTGTAATAATTTTTCTTTTTCAACTTTCTATCTCATTAATTCCAAAACATTTCTTTCCTAAATCCTTAAAAGAAGTTCCTGAATGAAATACTCTATTTCTATCTATAATGATTTCATAAATAATTTCTTCGATGTTTATCACTTCTTTCTCTGCTATTTCATTCATTTTCTTTCCTCTTTTTTTTAATAAAAAAGAGATATCCCCTCATCCTAATTAAAGGGATATCCTGCAGCATGCAATAATTCTTCCTTGCCTTAAAGAATTAGAACTCTAGCGTCCAAATTGTCATATTAACTAGATGGCAAGATAATTAATATATTTGAAATATATCATACTATTGTTTTAAATACAATCGAACAAAGCTATTTTTTATTAAAGATATCTTTCTAATATGTATGCATATCCTTTATTAACTTTACCTTCTTCTATTTTATTTAATATTTCTTCTTTAGTATACCATTTGATATTTACTACTTCATTAAGATCATAAACTAGTTCTTTTATGTTAATTTCATCTTCAATAAGATAAATATTAAATATATAACTATTATATGGATATATAATTGTATCTACATGTTTAATATTAATATTATCTAATTTTAATTCTTCTTTTAACTCTCTTTTTAAACCAGTTAATCCATCTTCTCCAGCAAGTACATGTCCTCCAGGAATGGCTAAAGTATTATTACTTCTAGCTGTTGCTTGTTTTAATAAATATTTATCATTTTTTTTTATTAGTGCATAACTCATCATTACATAACAACCTTCTGGTATTTCATCTACTCTTCTTCTAATCGTTTTATCTAATCTATTAATGTTACTGTCATATAAATCTTCCAATTCCATATTTACATCCTTTCTAAAACCGCGAGTGCTTCGCAATGCTCTGTCCTGTGGTGAAGAACATATTGTCTAGGCCTGTACTAGGGCAATAGAACATGTTCTTAAACTCCTAGAACTAGGCATGTTCTAGGGTGAAGAAAATATCATAATTACATATCTATATTTTCTATTTCTATTACTTTAGCCTCTCCATAAAATATTATTTCTGAATTATTAGAGTCAATTGAATTCCAATATAATTCTGCATTCTCTAAGTGCTTTTGATAGGAAACATTCTGTTTCTTCATTAGATTTCCATCAAAACAAAATATTTCTCCAGTTAATTCTAAAGTCAAAACTTGTTTACATTTCTTTTTATTTCTTTTTAGTATTTCACTCCAATTAATAGCTTCTTCTTTAGTTTTAGTTACATATAAGCAACTTAGCCTTGATGGATAATTAGGATACTTCATTTTTCTTACTTCCTCAAGTGCTAATTCCCTTAGTACAAAAGCATCATTATTGACAGTATTTAATAATAATTCAAACTCATCAATTGAAAAACTTCTTTCTTGATTTCTTTTTTTCTTAATTAATAATTCATTAGCATCGATTCTATCTGTTTTATACTCATTATTATAAACTTCATCAAACATTTTATTATGTGTCCCAGAATTAAAGACTAATACATCACCTACGTTAACTTTTTCTCCAGAATAAGCATGATAGAATACTTCTTTATTTACTTTCATAATTTACTTCCTTTCTAAAACTGCGATGACCTCACAATGGCTAGACCGTGGGTTTTTGACACCTCATATTTTATATGTTCGTGGGTCTTTGCATTCCTAAAACCAATAGTTTATCAACCTTGTCTATTGGTTTTTGACATGTCATTATTTCTTTTTAATAATCCATACCCATTTTTCTTTTAAAGATAGTTTTTTAAACTCATAACCATAATCTGGTAATTCTTTTTTATAAGTTAAGAATGCATGGTCAAAATCAAAACCAGTTATTCTTTTTACTTCTTCAAATGATAATTTATACTCTTCTTTATTATTTTCTTTTACATATCTCCATAATGGTTCATACTTACTCATATATTATCTCCTTTCAAGCACCGTGATACTTTCGCAATGGGTGGTATCAGTGTCAGTGCTAAGTGCTCTAACCTTGTTTCAGTATTAGGAATATTTCCTAGATATGAAACTATCCAAGTTGTTTGCGTATTAGTGTTAATTCAAATATGATATATTGCTATTAAATTATTTTCTTGTTCATGATCTTCTTCAATAAATAGTTCTTTTTTATAATTAATATTATTATGTTCTAAACACAATTCTAAGAAGCATAAAAATATACCTATATCAATTTGATTATAGTAAATAACTTTATCTTTAGGCATTATTCCTCTTTTGCCTTCTTTACGATATCTAAACACTTTGATTTCTTTTTCTGTTGCTTCTACTTTCCAAGGTTGAGTATTACAGGCACTAGGTGCAAATCTAACTATATTCGCTATATCTATGCAGTTATTTCCAAACCAAATTTCTGACAATTCTTTTCTTTTACTTTTATACATATCTTTTCTAAATTTATCTTCTGAATCTACTTTAGCTATTGCTATCATTATTACAAAATCTAATCCATCTAGTTGTTGTTCTTCTGGTTTACCTATACCAAACCATAATGTACCAATATTTTTAGATACTAAATATAAATCTAATTGTTCTCCTAAGTATCCAATATTTTGAAGATAATTATCTATCTTTTCAGAATAGAATAATATACAGTATTCTTGACCTCTTAGAATAGATTCTTTTTTTACTATTTTTATTTTTACTTTTATATCTTCTACTAATGGTTTAATTTTTTTAAATTCTTTTTCAATATCTTTTAATTCATTTTTTGTAAGATGTTCACTACCTATATTTCTGAATAAATGAAAAGATTTTCTTTTAAATATCATTTCATATGCACATACCAATTGGTAACATATATGATTTGTTTTCTTTTGATTCTTTAGGTTTTTTGTTCTTCTTTTTCTTTTTTTATCCTTTTCTTAAACTAAATATATATTAATCAGTAGATGATGCTAGTATTATTATATATCGATTTAGTGATTTATCATAAATTGATATAGCTGCTGCACTCCACCATTCTAATCCATCATCAAAATAATTAGACCATTCAACATTCCAATCATATATTTCTAAATTATTTTTTCCTTTTGGAAATAATATATTGTTTATTTTTATAAAATCTTCTATTTTGTAATTTGTTTTATGAGGGGGAACTAAGAATAAATTCCAGTATGGTCTTTTGTATCCATGACCTATATTCTTGCTTTCTTTTTCATAATCTTTTTGGTAATTGAAATAGTTCTTTTGAATCAATTTCTTTATATGACATTTTATCATTATCTATTGTTATAAAATCATCATCTTTTTTTTTATTCATTGCATATAATAATACTTCTTTATGATCTAAATTACTTTCTATTATAAAATAATCTAATACACACCTATTATATTTTTTATATTCTATAAAGAACGGATCATTTATTAATTCTTTGAACATTTTTTCACATCCTTTATCTTTTCTCCAGAACAGTGATTGATTTGCAATGGGATTTATTGTACGATTACCATGTCATTTTCAATATAAACAAAAACTCTTATAAGTACTATAACATAAAAAATTGAGATTTTACTCCCAACTTAATTGTTTAACAAAACAGTATATAATAATTATTTCATTTTTAATTATATTATTTAATGTTTGAGTATCTATATCATATAATTCTTCATATTTAACTTCTTTAATATTTTTTAGTATATTTTTTGTAATAGTTCCTTTTGATATTTTATACATATATTAGCTTTTTCTTTTTTCTTCTTTTATTTATCTTTTGATGATTTTACTTCTACTACTTTTAGTTTTGGTGGTTTATATGTTTCTTCATCATATTCATAATCTCCGGGGTTACTCATATTTAATATTTCTGCGCCATCTCTTACACAGCTTGATGCATATAAACCTGCCTCTTCTGCTTCTTCATAAGTATCAAAGATTGCGTTATCCATATCTAAGTCCTTATATTCTTTTTCACTATCAATTTTTTCACCATCTTCAAAGGTAAGTATATATTTATATTTTGTCATTATAATTCTCCTTTCTTATTAATTGTTTATTAGTAATTCAATTTGTTTAATTATTATGTTTATATATAAATTGTTAGTTTCTTGTTTAATATTAAGTTTATTAGTTATATTTATATATTCATCTCGTAGTAATTCTAACTCATTATTAATCGATATTAAATACTCGTTATTAAAATTATTTATTAATAATATATTCATATAGGTTAAAAAAGAATAGATATTTATTGATTTGGTATAAGCTTTAATAATATCATTTAATTCATGATTGAAGGAGTTGAATCTATGATTATTATTTTTTAAAAAGGATTTTATATTATGAAAATCTGTTTTGAAAATAAATCAAAGGATTTGGGTGCGGAAATTGCTTTTGCAGATAAAAGCGTTTTGAATATTCCGCCCAATTCACCTAAAGAATTTGAAATAAGTGAAGATAATATCACTTTTTCTGTAAAATATGTTCGTGATTTTACTTTCGGTTATCAGTTTATTCCTAAAGTTGATGGTAAATTAGGTGACCGGCTTGTAGATAAATTGACAGAAAAAACGATATTATTCATTACACATAGTGTGCCAGAAGCTGTCTTTTTGGCTGATCGGGTAATTATATTAAATAAGGGGAAAATACAGTTGGATCAAAAAATTGATCTTCCGCGTTCTAGAGACATTAATGATCCTAAATTTACAGCATATGTACAGCAGTTTGAAAGTGCGATTACAGGAG
>CALCBO010000290.1 GCA_937897245.1 uncultured Caryophanales bacterium
TTCCGCTTCCTCTATTATCCTTTGAATAACTACCATCAATATCCAAATCTAGTTCGTGATACAATGGGGAATTTTTTGATGGCTGTTTTTGCCATGGAACTGCAGTTGCATATCCATCTGTTCTAGTATAAGTAGAAATACAACGAGTTTTATTTCCAAATAATGTTTTAGCATTATTATAATTTTTCTTTGTAACATAATTAACAGGATGGGTTTTAAATGAATTATAGTATGCTGCTATATCCATTGGATCTATGAATGCTGCATCTAGAGCTAAATCAGGATTATTTACAATATAGTCATAAGTATAATAAGTATATTCTTTAGTTTCTAGTACATTATATCCATTAGTTGTATATTCAACCTTAATTGGAACTTCTACCGTTGTTTGTCCTGGAACTAGTGTTTTTGAAACTTGAACAGGGTTTAATCGATAATCATTGTGTCCACTTGGTAATTCTTCAGAATGGTATTGTTCTTTAATATTGGTGTATTTTATATCTATGGAATAGATAGTTATTCGATTGTCATTAGTATCAATTTCAAAGAAATTGCCATCTGGAATAAAATATGTATTCGTTACTTCTTGTTTTGAAGACTCAATATCAATTGAATATGGTTTTGAAAAATCATCACCAAAACGAAGTTGAGGATTTTTACTATTAATTAGATTTGTCTTATAAGTGATGGTAATATATCTAATTCCATAGATTGGGGAAATGTTATAAAATGATCCTTCTTGAGTTCCATCATCTACGTATGAAGAATATGGAACTAAAGAAATAAATGCATCACCAGAAGGTTCATTTGCTCTATAATGACCAAAAGAATAGCCACCTACATAATTTGTATCATAATTTGTTGAGTAAGAACCTAAATTATAGTAACAAGAAGAATCTATTGTTAGTGATAGTAATTCATCATCTGAGAAACTACTATCAATTGACATATCTATACTACTTTCTGAAGAAGAAAACATTTCACTTGAAGAAACTATATTTTCACTTGAAGAGGTTGCATCATTACTTGAGGGAGTAATGTTTTCACTTGAATGACTAGAAGAAAATGACTCACTACTAGAACTAGTAGAGATATTACAACTAGATATTAATAATGATAATCCAAGTATTAATAAAAACTTTTTCTTCATAATAAACTTCCTTCCTTAAAAATATATCATAAAATTTAGGGAAGAAAATATAAAAAAATGGATATTCTAACATTATGTGTATGGCGCATTTAAATTTTATGTGGTAAAATGATTTTGTCTAGGGGCATATATGCGTTTCCTACATGTTAATTTCGGGAGTCTTTTATATAATTTCTTATTGAGTTGAAGGCCGTTGGTTTAAGTTATGCTTATTCATTTCACTTCGGAATCCGGATTTAAGAAACAAGACGCCCACCTGGTGAACCAGGAATTCCGAATGTCCTTAGGCTTTTTATATTTGCGAGGTTATTATGAAGAGAGATAATTTATGTATTGCAGCGATTAGATCAACAGTTATTGATATAATCAATAAAGCAAATTCAGGACATCCTGGTATGGCTATTGGTAGTGCACCAATTCTTTACACACTATTCACAAAACATTTAATTGCAGATCCTAAACATCCTAACTGGATTAATAGGGATAGATTTGTTTTATCTGCAGGTCATGCATCAAGTTTATTATATACAATGTTACACGTTGCTGGTTATGATGTTTCTATGGATGATTTAAAGAAATTTAGACAATTAAATTCTATTACTCCAGGTCATCCAGAAGTAGGAGTTACTCCAGGTGTTGATGCTTCTGCTGGTCCATTAGGTCAAGGAATTGGACAAGCAGTAGGTTTTGCTTTAGCTGAACAATCATTAAGAAATATATATAAAGAAGGCTATAGATTCATTGATCATTACACATATTGTTTATGTGGTGATGGATGTTTACAAGAAGGTTTATCACAAGAAGCAATTCAATTTGCAGGTGTTCAAAAATTAAATAAATTAATTTTATTCTATGACGCTAATAATGTTACTTTAGATGGTGGTCTTGAATTATCTTCTAATGAAGATACAAAGAAAAGATTTGAATCTGTACATTGGAATGTAATTGAAGTAAAAGATGGCAATTCTGTTAAAGCAATTGATAGAGCAATTAATAAAGCAAAAGAATCTAAAGATAAACCTACAGTTATTATTTGTCATACAGTTATTGGTCAAGGCTCTAAAAATGAAGGTACCTCAAAAGTCCATGGTGCTCCTTTAGGTGCTGAAGATGGTAAGATGGCTAAATTGTCATATGGATATGATTATCCTGACTTCACAATTCCTAATTCTGTATATAACCATTTTAAGAAAACTTTTATTTCTAGAGGTGAAAAAGAATATAGTGATTGGGAAAAGAGATTCAATTACTATAGAGAAGATAACCCAAGAGAAGCAGCAAAATTCATTTCTACTAAAGACAATGATGTTTCAACTTATGTATTTGATAAAGGTCCATATTTTGAACCAGGATATAAAGATGCTACTAGAAACTCAAGTGGTATTATCTTAAATTTATTACATCAATCAGTGTTTAATTTAATTGGTGGTTCTGCTGATGTTGCCGGTTCAGTAAAAACTGCAATTAAAGGTGGCATAGACTTTACACCAGAACATAGAGAAGGAAGAAATATTAATTTTGGTATTAGAGAACTTGCAATGGCTTCTATTCAAAATGGTATCTTGTTGCATGGAGGATTAAGAACTTATGCTGGCTGTTTCTGCGTATTTGCCGATTATTTAAAACCTGCAATTAGAATGGCATGTTTATCTCATTTACCTGCAATTTATTTATTATCACATGACTCATTAGCAGTTGGTGAAGATGGACCAACTCATCAACCAGTTGAACAACTAGCAATGTTAAGATCTATTCCTCATAACTATGTATATCGTCCATGTGATATTAATGAAACAGCAGCGGCTTGGAAATTATCTTTACAAGCTACAAATCATCCTTCATGTATCGTTCTTTCAAGACAAAATTTACCTTTAATTGAAGGATCAAGAAGTGAAGATGTTTATAAAGGTGGTTATGTTATCTCTAAGGAAAGAGGAGAAAAGCCAGATATTACATTAATCGCTACAGGTAGTGAAGTTTCACTAGCAGTAGAAGCTCAAGAAAAATTACTATTAAATAATATTGATGCTAGAGTAGTTTCAATGCCTTGTGTCGAATTATTCTTAGATCAAGATGCTCAATACATTAAAGATGTATTAGGTACAGACTATAACCATAGATTAGCAATTGAAATGTTATCTCCATTCGGATGGCATAGATTTGCTCCTCATGTAATGGGTATTGAAGATTTTGGTAAATCTGCTCCTGCTAATGATGTAATTAAAGATTACAACTTTACAGTAGATGAAGTTATTAGAAGAGTTCGTGATATTTTATAATTTAGTTAATAAGCCGTATAGTATTTGATACGGCTTTTTTAATTAATTTGTCTGAGTTGAAAAGTTATAATTTTGAATTATATCTTTTATGTTTATAAAAAAAGGTGTGACTACCACACCTTATAATTCGTTTTTTGCTAAAAACCTAGTTTATTCTTCATCATGAGTATCAACATCAATAATGATTTTATCTTCATCATCTAAATCGAGTTCTTCTTCATTGACGTCGAATACGTGCTTTCTATTTTTAAAGTAAACGATATAGCTAATTATACCTAATATACCATTAACTAATAGTAATATTCCTAAGATATATCCAATGATTGGGAAAGAATTTTTACAATCGATAATTAATAGTATTCCAATTGCAACATAGAACAAACTTTTTAATGTAGAAAATAATCTGATTTTTGGAAGATTATATTT
>CALCBO010000291.1 GCA_937897245.1 uncultured Caryophanales bacterium
GAGACGATGAAGCATATCGTGAACTATATACCTATACAGATGCTTATGTGACAAGAAACGATACAAAAGTACTTTCTTTCTATACCTTTACCAATAGTAATAACATCACCATCTTTAAATTCAATCTTATCACTACCATCAATACTATAATAAGATTTTACACTATTAATAGTTTCTAAAGTCACTTCTAAGGTGTCACTAGAAAAATGTCCCATTGTATCATCTGATACTTTTACAATCGCATTATCGTTCACTTCTACGTATCCTTCATTATATAATGCTGCCACTTCTTTTGCAGGTAGAGTTCCTGTTAATATACCATTTTTAACATTATACTTTGTAGTATTATCGTATCTATTCATATATTCACCATCTTCAAGATTTGTTTCCATATTAAAAGTATAATCTTCTACTCCTGCATTAATTGAGAAAATTCCTTTTGTACCTCTTTCAATACAAATAACACTTTGCTTATCACTAGGATTAATCACATTTTCATCTAACCCTACCATCGCATTTCTAAAATGATTAGCACAAACAACTGTATCATCCTTATAAAGATTATCACCGACCATACCTATTTTATTAAAAGTTCCCCATTTATTCTTTTCATCTGCATTATATGGTCTACTAAAGAATAAAGGTGTTCCCTTACTTCTAGCAGTAATATAAGAATAAGCTAGCTTAATTTCTTCATTTGTAAGAGAAGCGAAAGTTGCATCACTACCCGTATAATTATCATGAGACTCTACCCAAGTCACTATATTTTCTTTTGCTTCACCTATCTTTAAATTAGCCATTGGTTCAGCTTTTAATGTTGTCGTATTAAATCCTGCTCTTACTTTAGCACCATAATCACTAGCAGTCGTAGCACCAATAACATCTATATAATCAGCTAATCTTTCACTACCATCTTGTAACACTTCACCATACATAAAAATATTATCTACATTATCAATTTCTGTTGTTACTCTTTCCCAGAAATTATTAGGTAGATTTTCATCTTCTTGAGGATCATCACTTAAACCAATATGTTTTGCAGTATCATATCTAAAACCATCTGCTCCACAAGCAATACAATCATTTAAAAAAGCAATAAAATAATCCTGGAAATCCTTATTTTCAGTATTAACATCATATAAACCACTAACAGCCTGCAAAGTACATTCAGCTCTATCAGTATAATCCACAATTTCTTCTAAGCCATTATCATGGTATAAATTATCAATGCTACCTACAGCATCAATTAAATCCTGAGCTATCTCATCAGTTTCTTTAGTTGTATGGTTAGGAGCTACATCAACAATAACCTTAATACCATATTGTTCAGCCTTAGCACACATAGATTTAAATTCATCTCTTGTTCCTAACTGATAATTTCCTATTTTCCAATCAGTAGGTTGATAATGATAATACCATCTACCTTGTCCATATAAATCATTACCACCAGTTCCACCATCATAACAAGCATTAATTGGTGATGTCTGAATAGCTGAATAACCTGCTAAAGCAATATCTTCTAAAGATTCTTCTATTGTTTGAAATGACCATGAAAAACAATGGAGAATAGCTCCATCTTCTATATTATCTCTTAATCCAAATTGATTATCTGTTGGTATTATCAAAGCTTTTTCTTTAGTACATGAAGTAAGCATTGAAATACACAATACTAGACTTATGATTAAACATATTTTTTTCAAAGTTCTTCCCTCCTTATATCATCTGATTTCATTATAACAAAAAAGATGAAAATAAAAATTTCATCTTAAAAATATGATATAAATCTAAAATTATTTAGATACTCTCTATAAACTTGCTCGCAAGTTTATAGACTTGTTTTATCTTTTTATTGGTGATATCCCATGATTGTAATTCTTCTTTAATTAACTCTGGATATTTCTTACTAATATCTTTTAAACAATTACCCGCAGACTTTCTTACATATTCACTATCATCTTCTTTATGACTTGATAATAATTTTATCGCAACTTCTGGATGATCTTTAAAATATGGTCTACTTGTCCAGACTCTTAAACCTTCTGAAGCAGCTCTTCTAATATTATGATTTTCATCTTCAAAGCATTCTTTAATTAATGGTAAAGCATTCTTATAACCAATCTTCTTACAATAATTATCAAAAGACACAGCTAGAGTTTCTTGAACTTTCCAGCTTGGATGCAAACTCACAGTATCATGTAAGAAATCTAATGCCTCTTTATATTCATCTGCAATATATCCCGCAAGAAAAACTCCTACTTCCTGTATTTGAAAATGACTAGAAGCATAAAGAATAGGATAGATATCTAAACATTCTTTAGCTGTGTGTTCTTTATAGTATTTCTTTGCTTCAGTTTTAACAATTTTTAAACTATCTTTTTGAGGTATTATTTCAGATAGATATTGTACATATTCATTCACCATTTATTCTCCATATACAACTTTTGATAATTCTTTTATAATATTTTCAATATCTTGACTTACTTCTTTATCATTATGAAATAAATCTTTATATAACTTCTCAATATTTTCTTTAAAATATTGAGGTAAAATATCACATTCCATAGATAATGGAATTAATCTTTTTTCACCAGGATGAGTCTTCTCATTTAATGCAAAAATAATATCAAAATATGATTCAAAAAAAGCTGCTGTACGATGATTTATACTGATAATATCTTTTCTATTGACTGCTTTTTGAATCTGTGTTTGATATGCTGGTAAAGCTGAATATAAGAGTTTCATATTTCTTTCTATAATATTCTTTTTTAACTGTTTAGGATAAACAACTTGAAAACGCTCTTTAGCAGCTTGTAAATGACCATTTTTATCATAAATAATCTTACATGTAAGAAGATTATGCCACATACATGTTGTATATCCATTATGTGGTTGATATTTTTCAACCACATAAGAAAGATCATTTATAAAATCATCTAGATGACGATATATAATATCAATATCTATATCATTGTTTAATACACAATTATCTTCATATTCCCAAAAATGATTACCAATCTCCATAACTTTGCAGTACTTAGATAATATTTCTTCTCTCTTGGTTTCTAAAATTGGATGATTGCAGTAAATATAAACATCATAATCAGATTTTTCATCATAATGATGACCTGCTCGACTACCACCCAATGCTATGGCATCTACTTGCTCTAACATACTTAATTCTTTAAATAATTCTTCTATCATTTTTTATTCCCCCAAT
>CALCBO010000292.1 GCA_937897245.1 uncultured Caryophanales bacterium
CAGGATGTTGTACATGGCGTTTACCTCGCTTCTTCGGCTTTTACATACTTATTATAACACCGCAGTATTTAAGATAAAAGAGGGAGAATTCTTAAGATCTCATTAAAGATAAAAAAGTATATTTTATAGATTACAAATAGTCCTATTTGATTAAAAGATAAACAATGAATAAAGTTTATAACTGGTATTAGATGATGTGAAAAGTCTATAGTGTTAGAAATTTATTGTGTTTATTTAATAAATAATGATTTTGAATAAAATGAATGAGAATTACAATAAATATAAGATTATTTGTTCAAAACATGAAAACCCAAAGTTTCCTACACGTATTTTTGAAGTGTGTTATAAATATGTTTTGATTGATTTAAAGCTATTATCGTCTTCGCAAAAAGAAGGCTTTGATTGTTATGCAATATATCAATATAGTGGTATCTTACAATGTTGGATTAAAAATAGCATGGTTGAAGATGTTTTAGATAACATCATTGAGCGTGAAGATGGAGGGAAGGTGTTTTATATTGTAGGAGAAAATTAGAGTTTTCATTGGTTGGTATTTTAGCAAATATCTCTATGATATTTGCTGATGAGAATATTTCTGTTTTTACTGTTTCTACTTTTAACACAAATTATTTTTTGATGAAAAAAGATGACGAAATGAGAGCATTAAGTAAATTGGCAAGAGATGGTTATAAAATTTTAACTGGAGATGCTTATGGTGATTACTTTTCAAATCATTCGCTTAAAGATATTATGGCTGAATATAGTGTACAGCATGATGAATGGGAAAGAATTGAATTAAAGAATAAGAGCAGAGAATAAAAAAATTTATAATAAAGTGAAGAAGTAAAATATTTATATAAATAAGGAGTCATGAAATGGAATTAAAAGAAGTGTTATTAAAAAGAAGAAGTATACGAAAATTTACAGATCAAACCGTATCAAAAGAAATGATTAGTGAATTGTTGCATGCTGCCATGAGTGGACCTAGTGCATGTAATAAAAGACCTTGGCAATTTTATGTCATAACAAATCAAGATATTATTAATTCATTAAAAGCCGCATCACGATTCTCAAAAATAGAAGCAAAACTTGCGATTGTTGTTTGTGGTGACCTTACAAGAGGTTTACCACGTGCTGTTTCTTCGTATTGGATTCAGGATTGTAGTGCTGCAACTGAAAATATACTATTAAGAGCTACTGATTTGGGTTTAGGAACTTGTTGGTGTGGTGTTCATCCACAAAAAATGGCAGAAGAAAAAGTTTCTGAAATATTAAATCTTAATGAAAAACAAATACCATTAAATATTATCTGGATAGGATATGCAGATGAACAAATAGAAGCAAGAGATCAGTATGAAGAAGATAGAGTTATTTATATTGATTAACAAGATATTAAAAAATTACAGGAGGGTATATGGATAGTGTAAATAAAACATTATATATTCCCTTATATGGGAAAGCTTATGTGAGTAAAAAAGGAATCATCCTTCATGATAGAAAAGCAGAAGAAATATGGGCTAAAGAAGGATTTCAACTAAAAGGAAAATCAAAGTCAAAGTGGCTTGCATATTATATGGGAATGCGTTCAGCAGTATTTGATAATTGGCTTAGAACACAAATGACTACTGCTAAAGATGCGATTGTTATTCATATTGGTTGTGGAATGGATAGTCGAATTGAGCGTGTTGGTACAATGAATCATTGTTGGTATGATGTGGATTTTCCTGAAGTGATTCAAGAACGTAAACGTTATTATCATGAATTTGATAAATATTATATGGTAGGATCTGATGTAAGAAATCATAATTGGATTAAAAATCTTCCAAGAGTTAAAAAAGCATTAGTTGTCATGGAGGGTGTGAGTATGTATCTTTGCTTGGAGGAAATCAAGAGCTTATTGAAGGAATTAACAAAATGTTTTGATGATATTCATATTTTGATGGATTGTTATACAAGTTTTGCGGCAAGGGCTTCAAAATATAAAAATCCTATAAATGATGTTGGTGTTACAGTTGTTTATGGAATAGATAATCCAATAATATTAGAAGATAAGACAGGTATATCCTTTGTGAAAGAACATGAAATGACTCCGAGTATTTTAATAAATGAACTTAAAGGAATAGAGAGAATTATTTTTAAAAGTATTTATGGTGGAAGAATTTCAAAAAGATTGTATAGATTATATGAATATAAATTCGAAATTATTCATGAAAACATCGAAGTTTAAAAAATGAAATTGCCATATGGAGCGTCAAAAAAAGATTTAAGGAATTACATTGGAATTCTAAATATTGTTGAAGCAGAAGGTGGAGATTATTCTGTCAAAATAATACGTGCTTTTGCAGAAGCATATTTGAAGTAAATTCTATTAGTATTTTAATCATATAGATTCTCTAATACTTGGTGAGTCTCTTTAATATAATTAGAAAAAATTATGTATTTGTATTGAGAATCACGTAACGTAATAGGTTATAAATAATAGTGGAGGTAGTATGATATGAAAATGAATATTAGAAAATTTGCTTGTTTAACAGGTGTTAGTGTGCGTACTCTACATTATTATGATGAAATTAAGCTTTTGTCACCAGCAGTGATCGACGAAAAAAACGAATTACCGATATTACGATTCGACTTCGTTACAGCTGATGAAAGAAATTCAATCCTATCGTGAAATGGGATTTTCACTAAAACAAATTAAGGAAATAATTATTATTTCGCATGAAGAAAAGAAAAAAATACTTGAAAATCAGAAATACTTACTTAATGAAAGAAAAGATACTATTAGAAAACAAATTGAGCTGATTGAACAAGCACAAAAGAAGCTTGATAATAATCTCAATCCTAAAAATAATTCTCAAACTAGTGATAAAGCAAGTATGACAGCATTAATGTCTGTGTTTGGTAGAGCGTATTATTACCAGACAGCAAAAAAGCCAATTTTTTCGGATACTATTGCGAAAAAGCTTATGACTGATGATGAATATAAGATGATTGCAGGATATATTTTAGGTGGTATAGATTTTTTTGCACCAGAAAAGAAAGGTTCATTTAAAAGTATTGGAGAAATGTTAAAATATTTGGTGTATACGCAAATTGCACCGACTCCAGTCGCAAGATCAAAATACTGTGAAGATAGTATTAACATAGCTCTTTTGACAGGAACTGAACAATTAGTGATTTTGGGAGCAGGATTTGATTCCTTCGCTTTTCGTGTGTCACAAACAACTTTAAAATATAAAATTTTTGAAGTAGATCATCCAGTAACACAAGAATCTAAAATAAAAAGACTTCATCAGGGAGGGTTAAGTATTCCAAAAAATCTAATTTTTATTCCAGTTGATTTTTCTAAAGATAATTTAATAAAAAAATTAATGGATGCTGGGTTTGATAGATCAAAAAAGACATTTTTTACTTTGTTTGGTGTCAGTTACTATCTTACAATAGAAGAAATAAACAATATATTGGAAAGTCTAAATAAA
>CALCBO010000293.1 GCA_937897245.1 uncultured Caryophanales bacterium
CAAAGCTCTCAACCCTGAAAAGAAACAGATTGCTCTCGGTTATAAGAAGCTTGAGGACAATCCTTGGGAAATCTTCAAAGCAAAATATGCAGTTGATTCTGTAGCAGAAGTTGAAATTGCTAACTTCACAGATTTTGGTGCATTTGCTCACATCGTTCCCGGTGTTGATGGTCTCATCCATATTTCACAGATTGCTAACAAGCATGTTGCAAAGCCTGCTGATGTTCTTAAAATCGGTGAAAAGGTTGAAGCTAAGATCACAGAAATCGATGAAGAAAGAAAGAGAGTC
Organism: uncultured Caryophanales bacterium; assembly: GCA_937897245.1. The sequence continues at coordinate 290 of CALCBO010000293.1, forward strand.
AGCCTTTCAATCCGTGCGCTTCTTCCCGTTGAAGAAGCAGCAGAGGAAGCTGTAGAAGCTCCTGCTGAAGAAGTTGCTGAAGAAGTAGCTTCCGAAGAATAATTTTTCACATTGAATTTGTGCCGTCCACCCTTAACGAGTGGACGGTTTTTATGAAAGAGGGTGTAGATATGTATTGTGATAATTGCCATAGGCAAAGTCCGGATAATTTCGTGAATTGTCCATACTGTTCTGCACCTTTGAAAAATAATAAAAGAAAAAAACCGCAGAAGTTTGTAAAGAAAAAAGAAAGAAAAAAACCGATTTCTTTTAAAACTTTTGTTATCGGAGTTGTTATTGTTGCGGCACTGCTTGCAGTTTCTGCAGTGGTTACGGGCGCTCTGACAGGCTCGAAGCCTGACTCTGTAGTGAAAAAAATGGTAACAGCAATTCAAGCTAATGATGCGGAACTGTATTATTCTCTTTATGATGACCAGATTATTGAGTATTATAAAGAAAACTTTTATTATGGCGATGAAGAAACTTTTGATGCTGTAACAAAGTCACTTGAAAAGAGTGTTGCTTTTTATACATCAAAATGCGGCGAAGATTTTGATTTAAAATATAAAATCAATGATGTGACATACTTGGAAAAAGCGATGCTTGACTTTCATAAGAATACGCTTTCAATATCGCATAATTACAAAAAACTTCCAGATAAAGTAGCCGTTATTACTTTTGAAATAGAGGCTAAAGGGTCTGAGGGTACATACAAAAGTGTTTACGATAATTTCTGGTGTGCCCGAATCGGAGGCAAATGGTATATACATGCTTCAGCAACAGAAATTGATGAAGATGCAGTTTTAACAGAACAAGAATAAAGGGGATGTAAAAAACTTTCGTTTTTTTACAGCCTCTTTTTTGTCGTTTTTTGTAAAAATAATGCTTTTTTAGAAATATTCTGTATTTTACACAAAAAATACACCAAAAACAAAAATAATATATTGACTAAAAACTCAAAAATTAAAAATTTTAAAATTAGAAAACGATGCAACTCCAATAATGTATAAATATAGGTTTTGTGTCGTTTTCTCATTATATAGGTATTATAAAATTATTTCTAATAACTTAAATAATGTTATGAAAGCTTTAACTGTACTAACTATTGTTATGGAAATACCAAATATGGTATTTAGCTATTATGGTATGAACGTTACAGGATTACCATTTCCTGTTGCATACTTCCCTATCATTGTAGCATTTGTTATTTGTGCAGTTGCAGCATTTATATTTAAAAAGAAAGATATGTTCTAAGAAGGAGAAATCCTTCTTTTTATATATCATCACTATTTTTTTCTAATACTTCATCTATATGATGTAAACATTATTGTTTAATGTAACCCATGTCTTCTTCCTTTTTTCTTTTTGCTTCTATTTGGTAACGCAAAATATGAACCTTGAAAAGTGTTTCTTTTACTTCTTCTTATATTTTCATTATTAAATCATTTATAAAGTTTCCTAGATATAATGACTATGTTTTTTTTAAATAACTGTTCATATTTTCCACCACAACAAAAAAAGACTCCTTTTACAATGAGTCTTTTGAATGATATTCTCAATTACTGTCCCTCATCCTCGGAAACTATACATATAATATATTAGTAATAAAAGAAGTATACACTTCTATTTCTACAATTGAATTTTTCAGATAGTATCAATAATTTACACAAAATTTTTGACAATCCCCCTATATTCTCTATCTAAAATAAAACATTCATATAATAAAGGTATAAAAAAACCAATAAATATAAATATAAGCATTAAACTTCGCATATATTTTATTGTTATTTTATCCTATATTGGTTTATCAAAAAAATACTCTTTTCGTCTACTACAGACAAATAAACTCAACCCAATGAAAGAAGTTATTAAACCAATCTTAATAAAATGATTAAACACTGTATCTAATAAAATACCAGATATAACATAATTCTTATTTAAACATATAATAACATTATTAAGAAGATATAGAAGAACAGAACAATGCATAAAGTTTTCAATAGTAAAAAACTTATCCTTTAATAATTTCATTAAAAATTTTCCCTTTCATATGTAAAAGGTGTTTTTATATACTTAATGTATAAATTATCTTTCTCATCAATATATAAATCTATTATAAACTTCTATAAACTCTTTTCTTTCCATGCTATTTTCCTATATTATACATAATGAAGGATAAACTTTAATAGCTGCAATAGAATGAATATCCAAAAAACGATGAATAGCACAACAACTTAAATCAAATAAATCATAAACATTAGGTTTTAAAAGCTTAGAACTCCAATCTTTAATCGTATACAAAATCTGTCCATCTTTATCAAGAAGATCCCCTTTCACAATAAGATGAGTCTTAGTTCTATTCTTATATCCTTCCTTAGCACTTATCTTACCTCTAATATAAATATCATTAGCATTGGCATAGTGCAATTTTGTGCAAAGGAATACACAATCTCCTTCCATGAGAATCATATCTTCTCTTGGAATCAATTTATCTTCTCCA
>CALCBO010000294.1 GCA_937897245.1 uncultured Caryophanales bacterium
TATATATTTAATATGATAATAATAAAAATTTTAATAAGCTTTATCTTTATGATTATAGGACTAACTTATATAATCATATACATAAATTTATTGGATTTTGGTTATAATATTATTGATTATTTAGTATTTATCTTAACTCATATAGAAACTATACTATTCTTTATAGGATTGCTTTTATATATAAGAATAATAGGGAGGAAAAAACATGACTGAAATATATGATATAGTATTAAACTTCTGTAATGCTAATGAACAAGTATATGATTTTTATGAATGGCATAAACAAGATAAACTTACCTATATTAATAAAATACCTATAGTAAAAATTAATTCATTTCAAATGAGTGATATTAATAATAATATAATTAAAATAAATAAATCACTATTATTAAGAATAAAGAATAAAACTACTACTGATACTTTAATAATACCATATTGTTTATTAGTAACTGATTCAAATAAAGTATTGGCTTTATGTTTTAATAAAAATGGAATTTTAGAAAAAAGAAGTACTTTATTATTAGATGAAGAAGAAATGGCAGCTATGGATGTGATGCGTAAAGCATTCAATGGTTTAAAGGCAGAAGAAGCAGTAGAAAACATTTTAAATATTACTTGATTTGGAAATAATATCTCCCATCAAGAAAGAACTATTTTTAACAAGAAAAGAAAATAAGATAAAAAATATTCTTTTAAAGACTATTACTAAATTATATAAAGAAAAATCATATGATGAAATAGATTATTTTTATCAAGAGATATTTCAAATTAAAAAGACGCCAATAGAAGAGTATAATTCCCTAAAAGAAGAAATAACCAAGAATTTTAATAATAACTTTTATAAATTATATGACATAATAAAACTAACTGTAAATAATAATAGTACTTAGAATGACTAAGTACTAATTTTTTTCTGATACAATTTACCAGTACCAGCTTTATCAATAGAAATATTTTCAATAAACTCATCTTGAATATCTGGAACAAAAATACCATAGTATTCTGCAAGACCTACAGTCATATTCATGTATCTTTCAATTGCTTTATCATATTCTTTATTATTAATATCAGTAACAGCAACTTTAATATTATCAATTATATTTTCAGCAATCTCTAAACTATCTTCATCTTTCTTTAAAGCCTTACTTATTTTAGGTCCAACAATATCATATAAAACTAACATCTTAAGATATTTAGAATCTTTTTTCATGAGATTATTTCTAAATTCTCTTAAAGTATTTAAATAATAATTATCATCATCCATTCCTAAAATATTACAAGTTGCGGTAGTAATGTAACACCAACTACTTCCATAATCATCATCATCTTCGTCTTCATCATAATAAGAATCTCTCTCTGATTCACGCCAACTACACCACCTTACACCTTCGACATAATCGTATTTGAATGGGTAACTACAGAAATATTTTTCATCTTCAATCCATCTACCATATTTACAATCATAACAATCTTCCATATTAAAAACTCCTTTCACTTATAAAATCTCTGCTTGGTAATAAGTATACTTAAAAAGAATAAATAATCAATATTTTCAAGTAAAATCAAGTATAGTTAAAATTCATGGTAGCATTCCTAAAAGTAATATAAAAAAGAGATTCATCATCTCCTTTAATAATCTATCATCATAGCTTTTCTAACTTTACTAATAGTATCTCTTGCTTTTTCTTGAGCCTCATTAGTACCTTTTTCTAATATTTTTTCTACTTCCTGAGGATTATCTTCATAATACTTTCTTTTTTCTTGTATTGGTTTTAAGAACTCATTCATTGCTTTAATAAGTTCTTTTTTACATTGAACACATCCTCTTTCTCCCTTTTTACATTCACTACAAACTTTATCTATTTCTTCTTTTGAATTTACTAATTTATGATAATAATAAACCATACAAATATCAGGGTTAGCTGGATCATCTTTCTTAATTTTATTAGTATCAGTTAAAGCTTTCATTACTTTTTTCTTAATAGTTTCAGGATCATCTACTAAATAAATAGCATTTCCTAAACTTTTACCCATTTTATCATTACCATCTAATCCTTTAACTCTTGAAGTATTGCTAAGTAATTGTTGTGGTTCTATTAAAGTATCTCCATATATAGAATTAAATTTACGCACAATTTCACGACACTGTTCTAAAAGAGGTAATTGATCATCTCCAACTGGTACTACTTCCCCCATAAAAGCTGTAATATCAGCAGCTTGTGATACTGGATATCCTAAAAAGCCATAAGTAATTGATTCACCATTATTTCCAAATAAATCTTTTTTCTGAGATATCTCTGTCTTAACAGTAGGATTTCTCTGTAATCTAGAAACAGTTACCAAATTACTGTAAAAAACAGTGAGTTCAGCAATCTCTGGTATCTTAGATTGAATAAAAATATGCACTTTATTAGGATCAATTCCAATAGCTAATAAATCCTTAGTTATTTCATACACATTTTTTCTTACCTTTTCAGGATTATCAAAATTATCCGTTAAAGCTTGTACATCAGCTATTTCTAAATAAAAGTCGTAATCATTCTGAATATCACGCCAGGTTTTTCCAGCCCCAAAATAATGTCCTAAATGTAAGTTACCTGTTGGTCTTAAACCTGTTAATATTGTTTTTTTCATCATAATCACTCCTTCTAATAATATTGTATCAAAAATCCATTAAAAATAAAATCAAAATATTATTTACTATGCTATAATAAAGCATAAAAAAGGAGAATCTATATGTATCGTAGTACAATTGGAATTAATAAGAATCAAAACTTTGGAGTAGAAATAGAATTTGGTAATGCTAACATAATAACTGTCTATGATAAACTATTTCAAAAAATGATACCTGTAACATATCAACTTCATCATAAAATGACAAGACCAATATATGACACTTGGTATGTTGACACCGATTCTACTGTTTCTAAAATCGATAAGGGCAAAACAAGAGGCGGGGAGTTGTCTAGTAGAATACTAAGTGATAATGGAAGTACTTGGAAAGAAATAAAAAAAGTATGCTCAACATTACAAGAAACTAATGCCATACCAGATAATAATACTAGTACTCATATTACAGTAGATGTATCTTCATATTATCTTGAAAAAGACTTTATCGAAACACTATTCAAAATAATAGCAGTTTATGAAGTTGAAATGGATATCTTTTATATGGGAGATAAATATATGATAAGAGATACTAAAAAAAAATTTGCAGCTGATTTAAATCTACGTCTTCTAGATATAATAGATTCTACAGATTTTAATAGAAATGATATTCTATACCAACTAGCAAGAAAAAAAAGCTTTACTGTCAGAGATGGAGTAAGTTTCCATAAGTTAAAGAAAAAAGGATTAATAGAATTTCGTTATCCAAATGGTACGATTAATGAAAAAACAATTCAAAACTATATTAATTTTACTTTAAAACTCCTAATAGCCATTCAAAATAATAAATTTGATTTAGAAGAATTATCTTATCAAATATCAGAATTAAAAAATAATTATCTAAATATATATAGAACTCAAGAATATATAGGAAATACCTCTAAATTTATGGATTTAGTAACAACCATATCATCAAATTCACTTGATGAAGAAGACTTCCTAAATCAATACCAAAAAGTTATCACAAATAAAAAGATATGATTTCATATATATAATTCATATCTTTTATTTAAATATAAGGATATTTGGATAGTAAAGAAGTAAAAAACCAAAAACCAATCCACATAAAGCTCCTAATAAATGACCATCATGATAGACTTTTTTATTACCTTCAACCATACTCTTTTTTACTTCACTTACTACATAGAACACTAAAATTAATAATACTGTAATTGGTATTTTACCTTCAGTAATATTTGAAAATGAACTTAATACTATTAACATATATACATTTCCACTAGCTCCTAGAATACAATAATCATTAAATATAATATTAAATAAAGCAATTACTAAAGAAGTAATTAGTAACATAATTAATAGATTAATACTACCATATTTTTCTTCTATCATTGGCCCAACCAATAAAATATATAAAAAATTACTAATTAGATGATCAAAATCTTGATGACCAATACTATGAGTAAATAATCTAATATAAGTAAAAGGATTTAAAGGAGAACTTCTATAACTTGAAAATAAAAGCTTATTTGTAGTTCCTTTTGATATTGTATTTAAAAACCAAGCAATTATAGATAGTAATAAATAACTAATAATAACTGGTGAATTATAATCAAATTGAATATTATTAAAACTAAAACTCATAAAAAAGCCTCCCAATCTTCATAAGTATAGCATTTATTAAATAAAATGTAAAATAATATGTAAATAAAGTAAAATTATGTCTAATATTATCTATAAACACTTTTTTTCTATTATTTATACATAAATTGTTATATAATTAAATTAAGAAAGATGGAGGTGAAAGTAATGAAAGATGGAGATTTAGAATTCTCAGTAAGTGAAACAATAGAAGCAATTGAAAAACTTAAAGATATTATGGTTGATAATAATCGTATTAAAGAAAATTTTATTAGTTATATCGATACTAAAATGGCACCTTATTGGACAACTGAAGAAGGTCTTGAAACAATTGAAGAACTAAGAAATTTTGTAAACAATGATTATCAAGATTTTATTAATTATCTAAATGATAGAACAAATGCATTAGAAAGTATTTTACCAAACTTAAATGCAATTGATCATGCATAATAAATTATAAAGGAGGGAATAAATAAATGAATGATAGTAAAATAGTTTCAGTTGAAACGTTAAATGAAACAGTTGATTATCTTCAAACAGGATTTTTAAAACCACTACAAGATGCTGGAGATTTAATTCAAGATGTTTATATTGCATTAGGACAAAGAGCTTTAATTAATACTGATATTAATAGAATACTTGAAGAACAAAATAATAAATTTAATGCTCTTAAAGAAAGCTTAGATAGTATTTGTATTAAAGCTAAAAATGCTATTCAAACAAGCGGTGATATTATTTCAAGTGAACAACAAAGAATTAATGATACACTTGGTAATATGTAATATTACTTAGCAAAAAAATAATATCTCTTTTGGTATTATTTTTTGCTAATAGAAAGGATTTTTATGACAAGGGAAGAATTAGACAAAAAAGTAGTAGAATTCAATAATAAATTGGGACAATTAGAATTTAGTGCAGATTCTTTTGATCTTGAAACACCTTTAAGTCAATTAGAGCAAAAATGGCAAACAGCTAACAGTGCAGAAGTACTTGGGAATATGAAAAAAAAGATTGGAAACATGGTTGGACATGTTAAAGATATGCAAGCTGCTATTAATGCGTTAAAAAGTGAAAAACTTTCTGTATTTTTTATTTCAGAAACTACTAGAACAGAAAACGCTCCTAACCCCAATGATAAAGAATAGAAGCAAATACACCAGGATAGAAATAAAATTAACAATAGTAAAACAAAATGTATCAGTTTGATAAAGTAACAAATGACCTTCAAGAATATATTATTGAGCACAAATCTTTATCAGCTAACTAAATCATTAAAAAAGGAATAAAGATACATTATATATGAAAAATAAACTTTTATGATATATGAGGAGGTCGAATTAATGAGTAAAGTAAATGAAGAAGTCATAAATGAGAGAGTTATGGCATTAGATAATAGTATCACGCAAAGCAGTGCTAATCTAATTAATCTTTCTAGTACTATAGATAGTATTGACAGTGAATATGATGAAATTAAAGGTTTAGATGGGACTCTATTAGATCCAGAGCAAAGCTTTTCAATAGGGCCTATGACCTGGTACTGGAGAGAAAAGCCCCAAATAAGTGGGGGAGATCAGATAAAAGAAAATACAGCAAAATTTAAGCATAGTTATACCCAATTTAAGGAAGAAATGGAAAGCTTATACAAAGATTTAGCAGCTGCTAAAGAAGCTGCTGGAAGCATAAAAACTGAAAAAACAGACATAACTGAAAAACTAAAAGAGAAAACAGGAAGTGGCTCAACTAGCTCTACAGGTTTTGGTGGAGGCGGTGGCGCTGGTGGTGGCGGTGGTGCCGGCGGTGGAGGAGGTTCTGCATCTTATGTGGATTTGTCCTCAACTACACCTAGACATGACTTTGAAAAAACATATGAACCTGCAGAAATAGAATCAGCTGTATTTACTCCAATTGCCACTAAAGCGGCTGAAACAATAGGTAGTAAATCATCAGATGTATTTAATAGAGATAAAAATACTAATCCCACAGAACAATTTAGAAAAAGTCAAAATAATAATTCTACTAATAATAGAAGTAATTCACAGTATAATAATTCCAATAAATCTACTAGATATACTCCAAAAACAAGTAATAATTCAAAAGATACTTATATTAAATCAGAAAATAGTAAACCAGATGGTAAAACATCAAGAGGAATTTCTTATTCTGGTGGTGGTAGTAGTTACTATTCTCCAGATAGAGAAAATAAAGATAGCTTTTTTGAAGACATTGCCGATTCAGTTGATGATATTACTAAAGGAGTAACTAAAAATGTTCCGCTTTCTAGTTTAACTGCTACAGAAACACAAGGTATTAGTAAAGCCTCAGCTGTTCCAATTGCCGCTGGTCTAGGAGCTGCAGGAGCATCAGGGATAGGTTATTCTACTATTCATGGAATGAGAAGCGATGATGACGATGATGATGATGATAGAAAAGAAGATGATGATTTATTATTATATCAACAAACCGATGAAACACCAGAACATAAAAAGGCTATAACAAAAGACGATATAGATAAACTGCTTTCTTAAATACTGATATTTAAATCAGTATTTTTTTATATAATTTTTTTTAAAAAATATAGTTTTTTTTCGCAAAAAAGAGTATATTATTGTTAGAGTATTTATAAAGGGGTGATATTATGACATTATGGCAGAATTTCTGTGAATATTTAAGTCATATCACATATTTAGATCAAAAATTAATTTCTTTAATACTAATGTCAATTTTTATAATCTCAGTATTTTATCTTATAAAAATAATAGGATCTAAATTAATTCAAAGAAAAACAAATGGTCGAAAAGAGTTTATTTTAAATCAAGTTATAAAAGTCTTTTTAAACTTTATTGAAATAATTATATTAGTTGTAATATGGAATAGTTATATTAAGAATTTAATGACTTTAATATCAGTTATCTCAGCCGCTATGACAATAGCACTAAGAGAAATAATATTAAATTTCTTTAGTGGAATACATATTAAAATAAAAAAACCATTTAAAGTCGAAGATAGAATTCAAGTGAATGATATTATTGGAGATGTAATGAATATTTCAACCTTAAGTTTTGATATCTTAGAAGTATCAAATAAAGAACCTCATGGTCAATCAACAGGAATTGTTGTTACATTTCCTAATTCAGTAGTTTTTCAAGGACCAATTAAGAATCTAAGTAAAGGATTTAAGTACATTTGGGATGAGATAACTATTCCAGTAACTATAGGTAGTAATTTAATAAATAATAAACAAGAAATATATAAAATAGTAAATAATATTGAAGTAATTAAAAATATTCCTAAAAAGATGAAAAATCAAATTAAAGAATTAAATACTGAAAATAGAATATACTATAATAAGTATGATCCTATAATATACACTAAAATAGTAAATGATCATATAGAGCTAACTGTCAGATATTTAATGCATCCTAAAAAAGCTAGATATATAGAAAGTGTTATTTGGAATAAAATTTATTTAGCTTATAAAGACAAAAGAATAGATTTATATACAAAATAAGTATAATATTAAAATGAGAGGAGGACCAAATGGAAATACTATCTAGTATCAAAGAAAAATTAAAAAAGAAAAAAGAAAAAGTATTATTTGATATTTATATTAAAGAATATGATAAAAGTAACTTTTATTTTGCTTTAGTCTACAATAAAAATATAAAAAAGTATAAAGTATTATTTATTCCAATAGATGCTATAGCTAAAAAAGATAACATTGAAGAATACTTTTGTTATCAATTTATTTTTACTGAAACAGTTGAACGTTTAATTGACAAATTAAAAAAATATGAGTCATATTATCAAGAAGACGATTTTAGAAATAGACAAATAAAAGAAATTGAATCATATTATATTGAAATAAATAGTCATGCTTTAACTAAAGATTACTCTTTTAAATTTAATCAATTCATTGATGAGGATTGTTTATTCTTATTTGATATTATAGTAGTATTATTTGAACATGCTCCTCATATAGTTAATGAATTATGTATGAAATTATTAACTTGTTTTCAATCTAAGAGAGAGGCTTTTCATTATAATGTATCATTAAATAGTAATCTAGATAAAGTATCTAAGTATTTTAAAGATATAAATAAACATACTTATAAACTATCAGATGTTAAATTTTTAGAACATATAGGAAATCGATATTATGGAGTAATTAATAATAATCTAATAGTTATAGATTATAACAAAGAAAAAGAAATAATTAATATTTCAACAGATAATATAGAACCATTAGGAGAAGAAGTATATTTTATAGTAGAAGCCATTAAAAATGAAAAATATAGAGACTTTTATCGACTACAAGTAGTCTCTGAAACAGATGATTTTAATAAAAAACAATTGGGTGATTATTATCTATCTTATGGAATATTAGAAGATGAATTTCAAGTAATAGATGCATCAAAACAAGATGTAATACCACTTAGTCTATTAAAGAAAAAATGTATTAAGATTTTTAATATTGATAAAGAACTAGAAAAAGAATTAGCAGATTACTTAAATAATTCATATGAAGAGTTTAAAGTAGAAGAACTGTTATCATTTGCACAAGAAATAGATGATTAGTTCTTTTCTTTTAATATTTCTTTAGCACTCTTTCTTGACAACTGCTAAATAAAATGTTATAAGTATTTATGGGAGATGATTATATGGCAAAAAAAGCATTTAAATCAGAATCTAAAAGACTATTAGATTTAATGATTAATTCAATTTATACAAATAAGGATATCTTTTTACGAGAATTAATATCTAATGCTAGTGATGCTTTAGATAAATTATATTATCGCAGTTTAACTGATAAAAAAATAAAAGTAAAAAGAGAAAAACTAGAAATACTTATTGAATATGATAAAGATAATAGAACTCTTACTATTAAAGATAATGGTTGTGGAATGACTAAAGAAGAATTAGAATCTAATTTAGGAACTATTGCTAAAAGTGGTTCATTATCTTTTAAAGAGAATATGACTAGTGAAGAAAAAACTAATATTATAGGTCAATTTGGAGTAGGTTTTTATTCAGCGTTTATGGTCAGCAATAAAATAACTGTAAAATCTAAAAGTATAGATAGTAAAGAGTCATTCATTTGGGAAAGTGAAGGTGCTGATGGTTATACTATTAAAGAGTTTGATAAAAAGGATAATGGTACTGAAATAACTTTATTTATAAAAGAAAATGATGATGACTTTAACTATGATAAATATCTAGAAGAGTATGAATTAAAAACACTTATTAAGAAATATTCAGACTATATTAGTTTTCCAATTAAAATGGAAATAGTTCATCACGAATTAGTAGATGAAGAAAAGAAAGAATATAAAGATACTAAAAAGATAGAAACTATTAATAGTATGGTTCCTATTTGGAAAAAACCCAAATCAGAAGTAAGTGATGAAGATTATGATAATTTCTATATGGATAAATTCAGTGATTATGATAAACCATTAAGTGTTATATCTTCATCAGTAGAAGGGATGACTTCTTATAAAGCTTTATTATTTATTCCCTCACATGCTCCATATGATTATTACACTCAAGAATATGAAAAAGGTCTAGCTCTATATTCTAATGGTGTAATGATAATGGATAAATGTGCTGATTTATTACCAGATTATTTTAGTTTTGTTAAAGGAGTAGTTGATTCTGAAGACTTAAGTCTAAATATATCACGTGAATTACTACAAGAATCACAAAGTTTAAAAAGAATAGCTAAGAATATAGAAAGTAAAATTAGACGTGAATTAGAAGCTATGATGAAAAATGATCGTGATAAGTATATTGAATTCTTTAAAACCTTTGGAGTACAACTAAAATATGGTGTTTACAATAACTATGGTATGGATAAAGATAAATTAAAAGACTTAGTAATGTTCTATTCTAGTAAACATGAAAGATTAATTACCTTAAGTGAATATGTAAAAGAAATGAAAGAAGATCAAAAAGATATTTATTATGCATCTGGAGCATCTATTGATAAGATAAAATCATTACCACAAGTAGAACAAGTTTCAGAAAAAGAATATGATATCTTATACTTAACTGATTATGTAGATGAATTCTGTATTACTGCTCTACAAGAATATGAAGAAAAGAAATTCATGAATGTAAGTGATGGTAATCTAGATTTAGAAACAGAAGAAGAAAAAGAACAAATAGCTGAAGTAAACAAAGATAATGAAGATTTATTAAAAGCAATGACTAAAGAATTAACAGAAGTAAACGAAGTACGTTTCTCAAATAAATTAAAAACTCATCCAGTA
>CALCBO010000295.1 GCA_937897245.1 uncultured Caryophanales bacterium
TCTGTACCTGTCGTTAATTCTTTAATTCTATCTTCTTTTTCTTGTTGGCGTTCTAAATCCTGGTTATTTATCTGATTTATGATATCATCCTTTTTTTTAATTAATCCTTCTAGATATAATTTAAGTGAACATATTTCGTCTCTTAGATAATCTAACTCCCATAAAAGAGAGTCTTTCTTTTCATGAGAAATCATACTAAGTGATTGGTATTCCTCTTCTATTCTTCTGTATTGTTCTACATATTTTTTAAATTCTTCCAAAGCTTCTTGTTTATTATTTGTGTTATTATTCAATCTACATTGCTCCTTTAATTAATTGGTGCTTTTTATTATATCACAAATAATATCACTTGTCTCCTCAATAAATTTTTCAAATTCATTTATTTTAAATAGTTTAGTATTACTACTTCCTTTGATGTTTAAACATTCTATATTTTTCTCATATCTTTCTTCATCTATTTTGATATCCGGAAATTGTAAGATAGATAATAATTCTTGTTTATTTAACTTATATTTTTTTATTAATTCATCATTACTATTATCATAGTCAGTATACATTAAACCTGTTTTAAATACATCTTTTACTTTTACAATATTAGGTATAAACTCTTCCATAAAATATTTATCTAATAAGAGATGAGTATAATAACCTAGATTAAGATTATTATTTAAATCATGAGTCTCTTTATACTTATTAGTATCTGGTATATGATACCATTTTCCTTGAATACGATAATGAGTTATTTCTTTACTTCCAGGCAAAATATCGGGAAGTAAGTTACCTCTTATAAAATCAGGATCTTTTATTCCTAATTTAGTACTAATTAATTTAGCTGCGGTCATATGTGCTACTATTCCTGGCATATTATCCTCCTTATTTTTTTAATACTTTTGGGTTATTATTATCTTCTAATAATTCATTATTTAGTGATTTTTTTAAAGCTTTATAGAGGCTTTTACGAATAATTGAATCGGTTGATTTATAACTACTCATTCTATCATAGATTAAGTCTTCTAAGTTTAAGGGTATTAGTAAATCTTCTGGGTTTCCACTAAAAGTTATCTTTGATGATTTAAATTTCAATTTATGTATTGAAAAGTCAACATCTAATAAATCAAGAATAGTTTTTTCTTTAGATAATTCTTGTTTCTTAGAATATTTAAAGTGTGTTTCTATTCTATTAGTATCTATTTTAGATTGATATAGAGATGGTTCAACTATTTCTTTAATAATAATAGAAAGCCAGATATTAAATTTTTCATCTTTTTTATCATCTAAAATAATTTGATTATTGGAAATACTACCATTTAATTCTCCAATGATTGTTACTTTTATATCTATATCATCATAAGTAAGATTTAATTCTTTTAATACTTCTTTAATATATTCTTTAGCACTTACATAATAAGTTGATTCTATAATAGATGGATATAATTCTTGCATATTCTTTTCTCCTTTTTTAAGTATTATAGCATTCACTATACTAAAAGCAAAGTATCATAATTATTATTTATATTTTTTTAGAACTAATACTCCGTGAGAAGATAATTCTTTGTTATTAGAATTACCTAATTTATATATTTCTCTATAATCAGTAGTTGGGAGTGATATTCTTTGATTATCATTTGAACGATTAGTCGCAACTAGTATTTCTTCTAGTGGTGTAGTTCTTTTAAATAATAAGTATTTTTCATTTATATCTATTATGTCTAAGTCTGCTTCTTTTAACATTTCTTCTTTAGTTCTAATAAAAGTTAGATAGCGATAGAATTCTAATAATTCTAAGTCTTCTCTATTCCAAGGAAATGTTCTTCTATTAGCAAGATTTCCCATTCCTTGAAGACCTACTTCATCACCATAAAAGATAGAGAGATTTCCTGGAAGAAAAGCTAAAGTAGAAACATAGGCTTTTAGTATTTCTTTACCTAACTCATATTCTTCAGGAGTTAACTTGTAGTCTTTTTGCCATGATAAGTCATTATTATTTAAATTCCAGGCCCATTCTCCACTATATTGAAATTCTTTAGTTCCAAAGATATTAATTACTCTAGAAATATCATGAGTTGAAGTAAAGTTCATTAGGCTATTTAAAGTATCAGTTGGATATTCAGTTATTAATTGATGAAATACTTCTCTTAGTTTATCTTTATCACTATATTTAAAATAGCGAATTAATGCATCTATTAAAGTATAATTCATGACTGTATCCATTCCTTTACCACTTTCAATATAACTTCTTCCCATACGCATAGGGTTTTTCCATACTTCGCCAATGATAAAACCATCTTCTTTATTACGTTTAACTGCTTCTCTAATACCTTCAATGAAAGAGTCTGATAATTCATCCGCAACATCTAGTCTTAAGCCATCTATACCTAAGGAGAACCATAAATCAATTATACCACCTTCGCCATAGATATATTCTTGCCAAGTTTTAGAATTACCATCACAGACTGGTAAGTTTTTCATACCCCACCAATAATCAAAAAAAGTTTGATTATTGTTTACATAGCTACGATAAAAAGAATAATATTTAGAATCTTTACTTTGATAAGCTCCTAATTCATCAAAAGAATTATATTCATTAAAATACTTACTATCATTTCCAGTATGATTAAAAACAGCATCTAAAACTACTTTCATACCCATACTATGAGCTTTATCACATAATTCTTTTAAATCTTTATTAGTTCCAGCATAAGGGTCTACTTGTTCATAATCTGAAGTATCATAACGATGATTTGATTGAGACCAACAAACTGGACTAATATAGATTATAGTTACTCCTAGACTTTGAAGATAATTTAGTTTTTCAGTTATTCCTTTTAAATCTCCTCCATAAAAATCAACATTCCATCTTCCTTGTTCATTAGGACCTACAGTTATATCTTCATCCCAAGAAGAATGAATAGTTCTATTATTCATTTCATTTAAAGGTTCACTACTTCCTCTATTAAAAC
>CALCBO010000296.1 GCA_937897245.1 uncultured Caryophanales bacterium
TGTATCCAATTCCCCATACTGTTTTTACATGTCGAGGATTTCTAGGTTGTCTTTCAACCTTTTCTCTTAACTTTCTAATATGAACCATAATGGTGTTATTTGCATTTGTTGGTTTTTCATGCCATATTATTTCGAAAATATCTTCAATAGAATAAACTGTTCCAGGATGACTAGCTAATAATACAAGTATCTCATATTCAATCCTTGTAAGAGCTACAGCATGATTATCTAAAGTCACAGCTTTCTTTTCCGTATCAATGACTAAATCTCCTGCTTCAATAATATTCTTAGCTTCATTTATTGGTTTATTAAATACTTGATATCTTCTAAGCTGTGATTTTACTCTAGCAACTAATTCCATCGCATTAAATGGTTTAGACATATAATCGTCCGCTCCTTTTAATAATCCTTCTATTTTATCGTTATCACTACTCTTTGCAGAAACAATAATTACTGGGATATTAAAACGTTCTCTAATATATTCTAATGCTTGTAAGCCATCAATTTCAGGTAACATCATATCTAATATAACAAGATCAATCTTATATCTTTCAATATCTTGTATTAAAGTAAAAGCGTTATATCTTTTTACAACTTCATAGCCTTCCTGATTCAAATAAATTTCAATTAAATCAGTAATTTCTTTTTCATCATCAATAACTAATATGTGAGGTACTTTCATGTACAATTCCTCCTTTTTTACTTATTATAACTATTTTTAATAAATATCAAAGAAATATTTATGATTTTTGTTCAATAATAAAAAATAATTGCAATAATAAATAATCTTTGATAGAATAAATAAGGGCACTAAGCTTTCCGCTTGAGTGCTTTTTTCTTTTTTTGGGTAAGATAAGATAAAGGAGAATGAAAATATGGCAAAATTTATTTTTGTAACTGGAGGAGTTGTATCTGGTTTAGGTAAAGGTTTAACAGCTGCCTCTTTAGGAAGAATATTAAAACAAAGAGGATTAAAAGTGTTTATGCAGAAGCTAGATCCATATATTAATGTAGATCCAGGAACAATGTCTCCATTTCAACATGGTGAAGTTTTTGTAACAAGTGATGGAGGAGAAACAGATTTAGATTTGGGACATTATGAAAGATTTATTGATGAGGAATTAAATAAAAATTCTTCTGTAACTACTGGTAGAGTTTATAGTAATGTTATTTCTAAAGAAAGAAGAGGAGATTACTTAGGAGCTACTGTACAAGTTGTACCTCACATCACTAATGAAATTAAAGCTAAGATTTATGCTGCTGCAAAAAGTAGTAATGCTGATATAGTGATTACTGAAATTGGTGGAACAGTAGGGGATATTGAAAGTTTACCTTTTATTGAAGCGATTAGACAGGTTCGTCTTGATTTGGGATATGAAAATACTTTATATATACATACAACATTATTACCTTATATTGGGGCTAGTCATGAAGTTAAAACAAAACCTACACAACATAGTGTTAAAGAATTAAGAGGATATGGAATTCAACCAGATATTATTGTCTGTAGAAGTGAAAAACATATAGAACAAGAATTAAAAGAAAAAATATCTTTATTCTGTAATGTACCTACTAAAGCGGTTATCTCTAATTATGATGTAGAAGTTTTATATGAATTACCAATGATGTTATTAGATCAGCATATGGATGATTTAGTATTAGAACATTTAAGAATAGATGCACCTAGTGCAGATATGAATGAATGGAAAGAATTAATTGATAGAGTTAAAGGATTAGATAAAGAAGTTAAAATTAAAATGGTAGGTAAATATACGCAATTACCAGATGCTTATTTATCGGTTAATGAAGCTTTAAGACATGCTGGATATTATGAATATAGTAAAGTTAATATTGAAT
>CALCBO010000297.1 GCA_937897245.1 uncultured Caryophanales bacterium
CTTCACCAACAGGCCATATTTAATCACAACAGATAAATATAATATACCATATATTTTTTATACTATCAACTAAAATCACTATTTTTATAAAATTTATCTAGGATGAATAAGTGTCTTAGTGTAAGTTACTTCTTCTATTTCATAACCATTTGGTAACCTAGATAAACAATCTTGAAATTCATTTAAAGAAATTATTCTATTTACCCACTCTACTATTGAGATAACTTCATTATTTCCAATAATCATATAATTAATATTATGATTTCTGAAATAATTTATATTATATCTATAATCTTCATCTAAAATATCACTTTTTCCATTTTTTTCTTCACAACAAATATCTAAAATACTATATAATCCTAAATCATTTGAAAACTTAATAATATCTCTTAATGTCATATACGTACCATTAGAAAAATATACTCTTGGATTATTATAGGTACCATCTTCAAACATAATAGCACCATTATCAGTAGTTAATAATCTACCACCATTAATTGGAATAACTGATTCTTCTTTATCATGATCATAATAATTTCTAAAAGTTACTAATTCACCACTTGGACTAATTGGTACAGATCTTTCAGTAAAGTGTTCACCAATAATTGCGAAAGGTTTATCACCCTCAATAAAACAAGATATTTCGTCAAAACCACTCATTTTATCTTTAATATCTTTTTTTCTTAATGGAAATAACTCTCTCTTAAAATCTTCAACATACATATCTTTCCCACAAGAAATCCAATAATCTAATAAATAATGACCTATTGGTTGTTTATACTTAATATCATATTCGAATACTTGAAAGTTTGTATCTATATAATTAATAACTCCATTTCTAGCAACTAAAGCTAAACCATATTTATTAAAATCATCAGCTACTTCAAAACGATAAGGTATAAGTGTATCATCACTTACTCTAACAAACCCAAATTCCCCATTTTCAAATTTAACTCGTTTAAAACCACATACTTCTTTTCCAACTATTATATAGTTATTATTAGGATTATCTCTAGCTTTAATAAAGTACGGCCTTGTCTCATCATCTCTATCAGAGTTTAAAAAATAAGAAGAAATACCAATATCATTTTGTTCTTTAAACTCAGTATAATCACCATCAACATCATTTTGATAACAATCTACCATATCATATTTCTTAGTAGAACAACTATTATTATAATTAACAGTATACCTAGAACCTATTCCATTTCTATTACAATAAGAACTTAATAATCCTATTTTTTCCATTAAATCACCTACCTATTCAAAACTACTATTAGCATTTATCTCTCTATTTCTTGTTAAACCACTATTTAAAACAATAGACTCTTCTACTTCTTCGATGTTAAAAGTTACTTTCTTATCTTCAGAGCCCTTAGTAATTAAAGTTGATTTAACATGGCTAACAAAAGATTCTTCTTCAACATATTCTAATAAATCATCAATAATACTAGTTATTTTTACATTTTTAGAATCACATACTTCTTGTAATTGAGTAGCTTTATCTTTAATATTCTTAATTACTTCTAATTCAGCATATATCATCTTATTCTTTTCATCATTAGCTTGAATAGTAGTTTCTCTAATTTCATGTTTATAATATATATTCTTAAAAGCTTGAGTTAAAAAAGTAAGACTAAATGATAAAAATATAATAAAATTAGTGTATTGTGGCTTTAATAATATATTTATAACTGGTATAGATTCAATAGATTTTTGAAAAAAACCAAATAATAATAATGTAAATACTGGTAATATATTTAACATAGTATTACCATTACTAAAACATTGAATTAATGTAAGTAATAATGAACTTATCGCAATACCTATTAATAAAGAAGAACTATTATTATAAAATATTGATATAATTCCAATAATAATAATAGATATGGCAAATGATAATACTATACTATTATTCTTTAACTCTTCCTTAATTTCTATACTATAATCTGTATGTTGTTTTTTTATCTTATCCGAAAATTTCATTTTCATAACAGAACCCTCCTATAAAAAACTATTTTATATCTTAAAGCTCAATAAATCAAGAAAAAAAGAAGAATTATTCTTCTTCTTTTGGCATATTAGCAATTAAAGTTTTTAAACTAGTAATTAAACCATCTACATAAGCACAACTCATAAAACAAATAACTGAGTTTAATTCATCACTTAATTTGTCGATTGTATCTTCACTAATGTAGTCAGCTCCTTCAATACCATCTATAATGATTTTTGAAGTAACTCCTGGATAATCTTCAGCTTTTTCTCTATTAGATTCAATTTCTGTTAAGAATACTCTATCTGCTGTCCCTAATACTTCAATAAATTGGTCTTTAAAATCTTGGCATCTAGAATAAGTATTTGGTTTAAAGATAACTACTAATCTTTTATTAGGAAATTTTTGTCTAACGGCTTCTAAAGTTGCTCTTATTTCAGTAGGATGATGAGCATAATCATCAACAATTATAGTATTTCTTATTTTTTCAATCGCAAATCTTCTCTTAGCATTCTTAAATGTTTTTAAAGCTTCAAATATTTTTTCTTTTGGAATACCTAATTCCTTACAAAGAATAATCGCAGCACAAACATTTGAAACCATATGTTTACCATATAATGGTACTTCAAAACTTCCATATAATTCATCTTTTACATAAATATCAAAGCGCGAACCTTCTTCAGTTAATTTTAAATTCTTAATCATCACATCATTATGAAAACCAAATCCATAAAAAATTACTGGTGTTTTATAGTTTATCTTTTTTACTTCTTGATTATCACCATTCGCAAGAACTAATTTTTTTGTTTGTGAGGCAAATATTTCAAAAGTATTACGAATATCATCTATATCTTTATAACACTCCATATGTTCTTCTTCAATATTAGTAATAATAGCATAACTAGGGTGATATGCCGTAAAATGTCTATTAAATTCATCACTTTCTACTACAAAATAATCATTATCTAAAGTAGCATATCCATCTC
>CALCBO010000298.1 GCA_937897245.1 uncultured Caryophanales bacterium
TGCAATTTTGTTCTTTGCGTCACGATTCTTTTCTTTCCGGCTGACGACGTTGTCATCCTTAGTACTGTACGCCATCGTTTTAAGGATTGCCCCACCGTGAACCTTCGTCAACTGACCGTTTGCATCCAGTGCATTCAGATCCCTTCGTATCGTAGATTCCGAAGCGTTAAGTTCTGTCATCAACTGCTGTACTGTCACACTCCCCATACTTTCCAGTATGGATAATATCTTCGCAAATCTTTCCTCTGTCAGCATTTATTTCCCCTCCAATTTCCGTCAACATCATTCATGTCCGTTCATCTTTATATCTGAATTATAGATTCACATTCCGTCACAGTCAATCATTTTCCGTCAAAATCATTCACAAAAATGATTATTTAAAATTGTGCAGAAGTTACAAGAGCGGCATTTGATAAACTTATTCCTTGCTGATTCTGTAGCAGAAACATTACAACATAATTTTCTGTTACTTCTTCTCCTCCTTCTAAACTTGTATACCATCCAACAAAATGTTGATTATTCTTATTTGGTGTAGGTAATTCACCCATTAAATCATTACTTAATACAGTTTTTGTAAGAGGATTTACAACTCCACCATTTGAATTAAATCTTACCGTATGTCTCCATCTAGCATATAATGTCATATCTTGATAAATATTATCAATATCTACATTTTCACCACTATTGTTATCCCAACCATCAAATGGTGTATCACCATTATTTGGTTCTTCATATTCACCATTATCTGGAGCAACCCCAGAAATAATAGCATAATATCCATATGGATTTAGATTAGCAGACCAATTTCCATAATATCCGATTGTTACGGAGTCCCCTTCAATTGTAAAACTTTCATATGAAATATCATTTATCTCATAACCGTTGATTTGATATGTTGAAGGTTGACTCTCACCTATCTTTTGGCCATTTAAAATACCTGATGAATAATTACTTCTTGCAGAATAATTAGGATGTTTTCCTTCCCAAATAGTTATCCAGTTGCAATCTGTTGATAATACCTTATAGTATATATCAATTTTTATTTTTGATGCTCCTGATATAGTCAATACATGTGATTGACTATTTCCAACTTCTCTATCTGTACCAATAATTCCATATGAATCACCATATGTATGATAATTATATTTTATTTCTCCAGTTATCTCTCTATTAGTAGTGTATGAATACTTTTTAATATTCTTATATGTAACAAAATTTTCATCAGTATTATTATCAAATACTCCATTATTTGCATTATATGTTATATTAAACTTTTGATTTACATTTACATATAGACTTGCTGTTTTATTTGATTTTAAACCTCTTACTGTTATTATTGTTAATCCTTCAGCAATTCCAGTAACTCTTCCCTCTTGATTTACTGTAGCAATATTATTATTCGAAGATTCAAAAGTATATCCTTCTTGTATTTCATTTTCATTTTGAATAGTAATTTGTTTAGTTTCGCTTATGTCTATATCCATTACTTTTGATTCAAATTCTATATATTCAACTGATTTATACCATCTGGCAAAAAGTTCAATATCATTTTCTACAATATAGTTTTCATCAACCAATACTCCACCATCAATTGCTGTATACCAACCATCAAAAGAAGATTCATTACTCCAGGCACCAGGTAAAGATGGAATTGGGGCACCTTTATTTGCTCTTACAGAATCAAAATCAACATATCCACCATTTGGATTAAAACGAATTGTCACAACTAAAGTTGATAATTCCATACTTGTCGGTGTGTTTTTATTAATAACATAATATTGTTTATGATTTACATCTTCATATTTTCCATCGAGAATTATAGTTATTCTTCTATCATTAAACATTTTTTTAGGGGTAATAATCGTTTTTAATGAATCATCATTCATAAACATACTTATTGAATATTCATTTGGATAATTGTTTCCTCCTCCACTATTTGCTTGTGAGACAATCATATTTGGAGAATAAGATATAATTGGTCCACTAGGATCTATTAATTCTCCACTACTATCTACATATTCAATACTACTAAAGTCCCAATTACTCAAATCAATTGTTTCCATTGAACTACATCCACTAAACATATCAAAAACATATTTAACTCTAGAAAACTCTACATTAAATACTCCACTAATATCAGTAAGTATACTCATATCACTAAACAAATATGAACTATCTTGATTAAAATATATTTTATTAGTTTCTGTATAATAATAAATTATTTTTTCAACTTCATCATACCAAGCATAAATTGGATAATAAGAATTAGATGCAGAAATTGTATTATCTTCAGTTGCTTCAAAATTATTTGGTAGATTATTTGCCCTAAGTATCTTATCTATATTTTCATCAATTATCTCCATATAATTGGAAGAAGGAGTATAAGTACTTGATACAATAGTTTGTTCTACCATTGGACTATATGAAATACCTGGATCAACACTTTGTTCATCATTTCCTGCAAGTATTTTCATTTTATGGTTAACTTCAGTTCCAACATCAAAAACAGCAGACTTTTCTATTTCAATTTTAATTCTAGATGGTGTATTACTATTAATTTCATAATGCTCAATTTCATCATTTTCTAAAAACACATTATTTAAATTTACACTAATATTCTTGTTACTAAATAATACTTTAGGAGTAGTAATTTCTTTGATAGAATCTGCACCAGTTAGAAAATTATCTATAACACCAACCCCGCTTAAATCAAAATTTCCTAAATCTAAGTGAGTTATACTACTACAGTTATAAAACATGTTTGACATATTAGATGCAGTATATGTTTTAACTTCTCTTAACCCATTAAAATCCTCTAAATCTTGAAGATTCATAAAGAAGCTACCTGAATCATAATTAAGAAATATTTCATCAGCTTCAGTATAGTAATAATACGTCTCTTTCTCTTCATCAAACCAACCGTATATATCATAACCAGAATCATACGAAGATATTAAATAATCACCTAACAATTGTACTTTTTTACTATATATTAATCTCTTTCTTGCTGACTCTCTATCAACATCAGAATTATGAAACATATAATCATCAATTTCTTCTTCAGTAACCTCTATATTCATATTTGTTACAATCGACTCAATATTCTGAATTAGTATATCACTTCTTTCAAAATGCTTTAGTAAAGATGAACCACTATTACCCACAATAGTTGGAATATCTAATACATCGACATCGTTTCGGTTAGACTCTGTAGGAATTCCAGGATCAATAGGAATTCCAGGCCCAATAGGGGTAACAACACCAGAATTATCTATTCCTGCAACCGTTGCCATAATATCATTAATAGATTGCCCACTATCAAAAATAGCTACATTGTCATAACTATAGATTGGATTTATTGTAGTATCCTCAGTTAAAACAAAAGTTATTTCTTTAGTAGTCTCTCCATTACTCCAACCAGTAAATACTAGACCATCCTGTTCTTTTGCTCTAAGAGTAATACTTGTACCTTTTTTATATAATCCACTATAAGTTGTAGTCTCAACCATTCCTTCATTTTCTATAGTCAAAGAATACTTTTTCTGTATAGTGACAGGAGCATCTGAATTAATATTTCTATTTATATAATTCATTCCATAACCATTTTCATCATAAAACATTTCATCCAAATAAACTCTGTCAACCGCATTTGGAATAAAGTTAACTGGTAATTTTATTTCTACTAGATTATCAGTTTCATAAAACATATCACTCATATCAGATACATTACCAGTATTAAAACTAGATAAATCCAACTCTTCTACATTAGAACATCCACTAAACATCCCACTCATATTTCTAACA